>CALXRJ010000025.1 GCA_944390615.1 uncultured Clostridia bacterium
TATTAGACAAAGTATATGGAAAAACAGGAGAGGGAGTAGCATATTTTGAGCTCAATGAAAATTTAAGTGATGAAGGATACTATTTAAGATATCGAGTAAATAATGGAAATTGGACAACAGGAGATAAAGTAACCGGATTATCAGTAGGAGATGAAGTAGAAACAACCGTATATGATGGAGTAAACCAAACATCTTATACTATGACAGTCTCAATTGATGAATTAGAAACATTTTCAGAAGCTTATGCAAGTACACAAACCTATACAGATGGAGATGGAAAATCAGCAACCATCCCAGCAGGATTTAAAGTATCAACCTCAAGCTTAGGAAATAAAATAGCCAATGGATTAGTAATAGAAGATGAAGATGGAAACCAATATGTATGGATACCAGTAGAAAACGTAGTTTATGATGATAGCGGAAGTTGGCCAACCAATGCATCATCAACAAGTACCTATAAGCCAATGGTAAGATATCAAGCAGGAGATACCAGTACCTCAAATGGATATTATGAAATGGTAAGATATGCCTATAGTGGAGTAAAATCCTATGTAGCAACAACATCTACAACAGTAGGAAATGCAACAACATTTAGGGAGCCATCACTTGTTACAGGAAGTTCAACCAATGGTTCTTGGTTATATAATTCAGGAAGTTTGTATGATGCAGCAGCAGCTAATATAACAACCTTAAACCCATTAGGAATTACAACCTCACAAAAAATGGGAGAATATATGAATTCAAATTATACAGCAATGGTGCAAAGTGTATTAAACTATGGAGGATTTTATGTAGGAAGATATGAAACCAGTTTATCAGGAACAACGGTACAGTCTCAAGCAGGAAAAACGCCAATGGCAAGTATCACTTGGTATAACATGTATTTATATGAAGATAGTAATTATACAGCTAACCCATATTATGGAAGTAGCGCTGTAACCTGTAGTATGATAACAGGAAGTCAATGGGATACCATGTTAAATTATATCTTAACAGGATCAGACGCAGAGGATGTAACAGCTATAACTGGAAACCATTCAGGAACCAGAGCAAGTACCGGACAATACGCTAATGACATCATGAATAATATATTTGATTTAAGCTCAAATGTTCTCGAGTGGACCCAGGAGGCGGTCTCGACTTCCCACCGTGTCCATCGTGGAGGCTATTACATTACGACCCATGTCTACCCTGCTAGCGGTCGAAGCAACAGCTACCCTACTGTTAGCTACGGCAATCTCGGTTCGCGTCTGGCACTTTATATTCAGTAGCCCTACCATCTAAACCGCAATGCTTAGCAAGCAATTAATAAAAAGTAGCAAGTATATCTTGCTATTTTTTTTCATCTATAGTAAAATATACCAAGAAAGCGAGGCGAGTCAAATGAGAAAACTACCAACAGGAATTAGTAATTATGAAGAACTAGAAAGAGACAATTGCATTTATGTCGATAAAACTATGTATATAGAAAAACTAGAACAAATATCAGATAAAAGAATCATGTTTCTACGCCCAAGAAAATTCGGAAAAACTTTATTTACCAGTACCCTAGAAAACTATTATGATATTTTAAAATCTGACAAATTTAAAGAGCTATTTAAAAACACCTATATTGGTAAAAATCCAACCAAAAATAAAAACCATTATCATATATTAAGATTTAATTTTTCTGGAATAGATACCACAACCTTAGATACTACCATTAGAGGATTTAGAGGAGAAGTAGCATCCTCTATAAAAGTATTTGTCGAAAAATATCAATTAGATTTTTATATTAACGAAAATGATCCAGCAGAAGCTATTTTAGACAATTTGTTTAAAGCTTTTTACATACAAAGAGCAAATGAAGCTATTTATGTAATGATAGATGAATACGACCATTTTGCTAACAAATTAATAGGATTTAGAACAGACGACTTTAAAGATATCGTATCTAAAAACGGAAAAATTCGTAAATGGTATGAAATACTAAAAAAAGGAACAGAAACCGTAGTAGAAAGAATATTCATAAACGGCGTAGCACCTATAACACTAGATAGTATAATAACTGGATTTAATATAGCAAGAGACATAACAAAAGACATAGAATTTAATGATATGTTAGGATTTACACAAGAAGATGTAAAATACATAATGAATGAACTACAAATTGACGAAGAAACACAAAAAGAATTACTACCAGTGATAAAAGAAAATTACGATGGATATATTTTTTCTGACTTAATAGAAGATGATTTAGAAAAATATAAAATGTATAACTCCAATATGACATTATACTTTTTAGCACGATACCAAGAAAGAGGAAAAATTCCTGAAAGATTAATTGATACAAACATCATTAGTGACTATAAAAAAATAGAAGCATTTATGGATTTATGCCAGAAAAAAGAAAAAATAGAATTATTAGAAAAAATTGTTGCAGGAGAAGCAATAGATAGTGAATTAACAGAAAAATTTAATACAGAAATCAGCTTTGATGAAAAAGAACTGATATCACTACTATATTATCTAGGCTATTTAACAATCGTGGCGAAAGGTTATAGTAAATGTAAATTTAAAGCACCAAATGATATAATAAGAAAAATATATGCTGAGTACTATCTTACCTATTTAAGTAAAAAAGCAGAAATTCAAATAGAAAAAATAGATACAGAAACAATAAATTACGAAATATTGGAAAAAGGAAAAATAGATAAAATAGTTGAAACATTAGGAGAATATTTAACCAATCTATCCAATCGAGATTATCAGAGGTTTAATGAAAAATACATAAAAGTCATATTTTATTCCATTAGTAAAATGCTAGGAACTATGGTAGTAAAATCAGAGCTAGAAGTGGAAGGAAAATATGCTGATTTATTACTGATACCAAAAGAGAAAATAGAAGAAAGGTATGGGATTTTAATTGAATTTAAATACATAAGACAAGAAGATTATTTGAAAAATAAAAATCTTTTAATAGAAAAAGAGCAAGAAGCAAAAGAGCAACTAGAAAAATATAAAAATACAAATGAAATACGATTAATACCAAAATTGAAAAGTTATATAATAATAGTGATTAAAGATAAAGTATTTGTTAAAGAATGTAATTAGTGTATACGAATATTAAATAATTTAAAAGAACAAAATAAAAAATCGTTTTAGCTAAAAAAGACCAGACTCAAAACAAAGAGCTAAACACATGGGTCAAATTTATTCAAAATCCAGAGGTGGTAGAGATGTCAAATAAACAAGTAAAAAAAGCCAAACAAGTACTAGAAGAAATAAGTCAAGATGAAAGAGAAATCTATTTAGCAGAGCTAAGAGAAAAATATATCAAAAAACAAAAAGCAATAGAAGGAGCTGGATACGACAAGGGCTTAGCTGCTGGAATTCAACAAGAAAAAATCCAAATAGCAAAAAAACTACTATCTCAAAAAATAGATTTAGAAACGATTAGCGAAGTAACAGGATTAACCCTAGAAGAGCTAAAAAAATTATAATCTAAGAAAAATTTGAAATATAAATCAACTAAACTCAAAAAATCCAATATATGCATAAGTATATATTGGATTTTTTAATAGGAATCATGATCCTTATCAGATAGGGGAGAAAATAGCAAAAATAAAAAACACTAAAAAAACTTTTTATTTCACATCATTTCAGAAAAAAATTCCAATAACATATTGCACAAATCCAAAAATTGATATAAAATAAACAACAAATAAAAAAGAAAGAAGGTTGGTTAATATGGAAATAAAAATAGACCTAGAAAAAGCAGGAATCGATAAAAAA
>CALXRJ010000026.1 GCA_944390615.1 uncultured Clostridia bacterium
ACAAACAATATATCTTCAACTCCTCTATCTTTAATCTCTTCAAATACCCTAGTCCAAAAAGTAGCTGATTCAGTTTCATTTATCCATATTCCCATTACTTCTTTTTGACCATATCTATTAATTCCTAACATAACATAAATAGCTGTTTTCGCGCTAATTAAATCTTTCTTTACAGGTACATACAAACAATCAATATATACAAATTTTCCTCCTTCTATGCACAAAAAAACTGTGCAAAATCAAAATTTAATTATTTTTTGATTTTGCACAGTTAACTTTAAACTCTCAGGGAGGAAAAAATAAAAAGTAAAAAATGTGAAACAAAATCAATAAAAAAGTTTCACATTTATAAATCAAGTAGGAACTAAATGATTATTTCACTTAGTTTCTATTCAATTAAGCATTCAACTTTTCCAAAACTTCCTCTACATCAATTCCATGCACTTCACAAGCCTCTTCCAAAGTCTCTTGTTGAGAAGCTGGGCAAGATAAACAATGCATACCAACTTCTAAAAGAATATCTGCCTTTTCTGGAGCTTGTTCTAAAATATCACCAATTAATGTATCTTTATTAAAATTCATAATACCCTCCTTAAAAATCTTGTATAAAAATATTTTACCACAAATTTTTTAAAAAGTATAGACAAAATGAAAAAAAGATGATAATATAACATACGCAAGGTGGTGAAAGACATAAATAAAATCATTCATTTTTTCTTTATAACACTTATTATAAATAGTTTTATCACATTTTATTCTATTTATCAATTTTTAGATTTCGAAATTTTCCAAAACAAGCAAGGATTAAAATTAAATATCAAAAAAAACACATTCTATTCAGACAAAAAGGAGGATAACCAATAAAAAGGATTATTTTTTGCGTATTTTTTTTCATCATTAGTTCTGTCATACTATTCAAAATACTAAGCCCAATCTTCACAGCAGAAGAACTAATCATTACTTACGGCATCAAGCCTTTCGACATTTGCCAAAAAAACAATCTATGGCAAGTAATCAAAATAATATATGTCATCACTTTTGTATCATCCAATATACTTTATAGTAACTTTCTATTTAGCAAAATAAATAAGCCAAAAAGCCATGAAAAGAATAAAAAAACAAATAATGAAAACAAAAAAGTAGAAAATTTAGAAGGCCTTCATTTATTAATTGGTTATGATAGTAAAAGCAAAGAAGACATTTATTTACCAGAATCTGGTTTATTCCAAAACTTTTTAATAACCGGGACCATTGGCTCTGGAAAAACAAGTTCTGCTATGTATCCATTTACTGAACAATTTTTAAAATACAATAGTCAAAATCCAGACAAAAAAATAGGGATGCTTATTTTAGATGTCAAAGGAAATTACTATGCACAAGTAAAAAATTATGCAGAAAAATATCACTTATTAGAAGATTTAACAGTGATAGAATTAAATGCCAAAGTTACCTATAATCCACTTCACAAACCCAATTTAAAACCACTGGTTTTAGCGAATCGACTAAAAACAATCTTAGAACTCTTTTCCGAAAACAATCAAGAAAGTTACTGGTTAGATAAAGCAGAACAAATATTAGCAGAAGCCATCAAACTTTGTAGAATCTATAATGACGGCTATGTAACCTTTCCAGAAATTCATAAATTAATTACGGTGCAGGGTTATTACCAAGAAAAAATAAACCAAATGAGAGAATTATTTATTTCAGGAAAATTAAAGATTGAACAAATTTATGAACTAAATACAGCTTTAGACTTTTTCCAAAGGGAATTTGAAAATTTAGATTCAAGAACTTCTTCTATCTTAAAATCTGAAATTACCAGAATGACCAACACCTTTATATCAGATTACAATGTTTTAAAAACCTTTTGTCCCCAAAAAGAAGAATTAACTTTTACAGGATTTGAAGAAGTAATCAATCAAGGAAAAATTGTGGTATTAAACATGAATATAGCAGAATACAAAAACTTATCCAAAATCATGGCAGCCTATTTAAAATTAGACTTTCAAACAGAAATCATGATGAACCTAGCTAAAACAACCTCAAGAATCACCGCATTTATTTGTGATGAATATGCAGAATATGTAACCAAAACAGACAGTGATTTTTTCTCTTTAAGTAGAGAAGCAAAGTGTATCAACATAGTCAGCACACAAAGTTATTCTTCCCTTCAAAATACCTTAAAAGATGAAGCAGCTGTCAAAGTAATTTGTCAAAATCTCATCAACAAAATCTGGTATAGAACAGATGATATTTTTACCATAGAAGAAGCGCAAAAACAACTAGGGAAAGAAGAAAAAGAAAAAACATCGAAAAACATTTCCGAAAATGCCAAAGAAACCAAATATAATTATTTTACGAAATCTTTAGTAAATAAAGATTCTACCATTTCCGAAAGCTTCAATTTATATACACAAAGTGACTATATTTATGATACCAACTTTTTTACCCAAGAACTAAAAACATTTACTTCACTTTGTTTCTTATCAGATGGAAATAAAATTCTAAAACCAAGAAAAATGGAAATGTACCCATACTTTTTAAATCAAAACAAGGAGGAAAAAATATGAACCAAAAAATATATTTTTATTTAAAATTTATCCTAATTTTATCCATTTTACTCATTCAATTTCTATTTATAGGAGAAGTGCTAGGAGCCAGTACCCCTAAGCTAGTCAGCACTTTACAAAAAGCATTTGAAAGCATAGAAGAATGGTTAATCAAACTTGCTACCCCAATGGCAGCTGTAGCGGTAGGGTCTGGTTTATTTATGCAAAAATTCAGTTTAGGAGATGAAGAAAAAATAAGAACAGGAAAAAAATTAGTCAAAACAGCTCTATTTTCTTATATCTTCATTTTAGCGATTGACTTAGTATTATCAGCGATCGAATCTTTAATATAGAATAGGAGAGGCCATTGGAAAATACCACAGATATTACAACCAACATTATAAACACCATTAATACCATATTTGAAAATCTATTTACTTCGATAGACAATAGTTTATATGATCTTTTAGATGATCTTATTTTCTTAAATGGAGACATTTTAAAAGACAAATATTTTGACAAATTATTTGGAACATCAACAGCAAATGGAGTTCTTTTAATAGCCAATTCCTTATTAATTGGATTTTTACTTTACTATGCGGTCAAATACATGACAGCCAATTTTACCTATGGAAAAATAGAAAATCCAGTTCAATTTATTTTCAAATGTATTTTATTTGGAATTTGCATGAACAGTGCGTTTTTTATTGTCGAACAAATCATAAACTTAAATTTTAATATCAGTTCTTTAATCAAAGGAATAGGAGAAGATTTATGGGGAAAAAATATCAGCTTTTCAGAGCTCATTACAGAAATCAATAACAATTTAAATATCAACGAAGATAATATCAATATATTTACAATAGATGGACTGATAAAAGGAACTCTTACAGTATCACTTTTAAACCTTGTTTTTTCCTATTCTTTGCGCTATATTATGATAAAAATATTTGTATTACTTTCACCATTTGCATTTCTGTCTCTAATCTTAGAGAGTACTTCACACTTTTTTAAATCTTGGTATAGAAATCTATTTTCTTTACTATTTATACAAATTATAGTAGCCATTGTACTATTATTACTATTTTCCATGGACTATTCCAAAGGAAATCTAATAAACAAATTTATCTATATAGGAGGCATTTATGCATTAATTAGAGCTAATGCAATCGTAAGAGAGTTATTTGGAGGGATTTCAACCAATATACAATCAGGTATAACAAATTTAAAAACATTGAC
>CALXRJ010000027.1 GCA_944390615.1 uncultured Clostridia bacterium
TGCTATGGAAATTTATATAATAGAATTAACCAAGTTCGAAAAATATAAAGACCAGACCAAAAACAAAGAACTAAACACATGGGTCAAATTTATTCAAAATCCAGAGGTGGTAGAGATGTCAAATAAAGAGATAAAAAAAGCAAAAGAAGTGCTAGAAGAAATCAGTCAAGATGAAAGAGAAGTCTATATAGCAGAATTAAGAGAAAAATATATTTTAGACCAAAAAGCAGTAGAAGGAGCTGGATATGATAAAGGTTTTAAAGCGGGAACATTACAAATCGCCAAAAAACTATTAGCTCAAAATGTAGACATAGAAACTATAAGCAAAGCAACAGGATTAACAGTAGACGAAATAAAAAAATTATAATCAAAAAATGAAATATAAATCAATGAACTTTGAGAACATTCCTCAAAATTCAATTTTATAATGAAAACACCAGAAAAGATAAAAGAAAATTAAGAACTTCGATATTGAACAAGAAATAAACTTTAAGCAGACCTTAAATTTTAGGGTCTGCTCTAAAGTTTATGGGAAAAAATGAGAGTTAATTGATTATTTTAAAGGTATTGTGTTTTAAATTTAGAAATAAGTTCGAGGTTTTTAATTGCAAAGAATAATTTTTTTAATTTGTGTATTATTTTTTTGATTAGTGAAAGACTATAAAAATAGAGTATTTCAAGAAAATGACAAAAATATTACATTTTTTTTACAATTAAAAAAAATATTGAATATAAATAATTGGTATGATAAAATACTTTTAGTTGCACTTAGAAATGATATTAAAAATAATTGCAAGATGAGGAGAGATAAGGAAGGGAGATTTTAAAAATGTTTTTAAGTAGAAATTTACAGAAGGAAAAAGGTATTACACTAATCGCGTTAGTGGTTACGATTTTAATTCTACTAATCTTAGCAGGAATAAGTGTATCAACCTTAACAGGAAGCAATGGAATTTTAACCAAAGCTAGTGAAACGAAAACAAAGGTAGAGATAGCCCAAGAAAAAGAAGAACTACAAATGGCAGTAATGGCTAGTCAAATGGAAGAAACAAATACTTTAGAAATCAAAAAAGAAAATTTAGAAAATGCTATAAAACAACAATTTGGAAACAATAAAGACTTTTCTGTTACAGATAATGGGGATGGAAGTTTTTTAGTAAATATGAATGATACACAAAGAATGTACTATGTGAGTGAATTAGGAGAAGTTATAGCAGAAGAAAATATACTAAAAATAAGTACAGCAGATGAATTAAAAGCATTTAGAGATGATGTAAATAGTGGTAATACTTATGAAGGTTGGTATGTGTATTTAGCAAATGATATAACATTAGATATAAATGAAGAATGGGAGCCAATTGGTTATTATGTTCAGAACAGTGAAAATACTAGTATAAAAGATGGTATATATAATGAGAATAATAATCCATTTTCAGGAATATTTGATGGACAAGATTATAAAGTAGATTATATGAATATCAATAATTCAAAAACTGCACAAGGATTATTTGGAATAGTTACAAATGGGCATATAAAAAATATTAATCTAGGAGAAAATTGTAGGATAAATATGGAAGGAACAGGATGTGGAGGTATTGTAGGAATAGTACTTAATAGTGGAACAATATATAATTGCAATAATTATGCAGATATGGAGCAAACAAAAGGTGGAATTGTAGGATCGGTAATAGAATCTGTTACAATAAGTAACTGTATTAATTATGGAGATTTAAGTGAAGCAATTGGGGGAATATTAGGAAGCAGCAATGGAACTGATTGGGAAGAATTTGAAAATGAATTTCATACAATAATAAATTGTGCAAATTATGGTAATATTACAAAAAATGTAGATAGCAATTTTTTAGGTGGAATAGCTGGATACTTTAAAGGAACGATAACGAATTCTTTTAATGCTGGCAATATTCTAATGAATAATAATCAAAATAATGTGGGAGGAATAGTAGGAGACATATTTGGCAATGTTTTAAATTGTTATAATGTAGGCAATATAACTACACAAGCATATTCAGCCGGAGGAATAATAGGATATATAGATGCAGGGAATACTGGAAGTTTAATGAATTGCTACAATAAAGGAAATGTAGAGTCACTTTTAGGAAATATTAATAGTATAGGAGAGCTTATAGGAGCAAATGTGCAAGAAATGAAAATTATTAATAGCTATATTAGTTCAGATACATTTACAGCGTTGGATTTAGGCTCTGCCTATACAGAAGATACTGAAAATATAAATAATGGTTACCCAATTCTGGCTTGGCAGCACGACCAAACAAAGGATAATTAAGATTGCTCTAAAAATACAGAGTACATTAAAATATGATTACTCTGTATTTTTTGAGCTACTACTCTATTTTGTTGTATTCATACTCTTGGTCTATATTTAAAAAATATAAAGTTATAGCAAAAACAATTTTTATATGTTAGATTTTTAAATGTTTTCAAATATTAAAGAATAATTTTTTTTAATTTGTTTATGATTTTTTGGATTGGTGAAAGACTATAAAAATAGAATATTTCAAGAAAATGACAAAATATTACATTTTTTTACGATTAAAAAAAATATTGAATATAAACAATTGATATGATAAAATAACTTTTAATTACACTTAGAAATGATATAAAAAATAATTGGAAGATGAGGAGAGATAAGGAAGGGAGACTTTAAAAATGTTTTTAAATAGAACTTTACAGAAAGAAAAAGGTATTACACTAATCGCGTTAATAGTAACGATTATTGTATTATTAATATTAGCAGGAATATCAATAAGCATGATATCAGGAAATAACGGAATTATTAATAAAGCCATAGAAGCAAGAGATGCGACAGAAATAGCAGGACTTGTAGAAGAAATCAAAATGGCAATACTAGAAAAACAGATAAATACCTTAGGAAGTCTAACAAGAGATGATTTAAGAGATGTCTTAAAAGAATATTTTACAGGAGTACCAGAAACCTTGCCAGAAGATGAAACAGAACTTGCAGAATTAGAGTTAACAACAATCGATGGAAAACATACGATAAAAGTAGGAGATATTTGGCAAGGAAGTTTAAGTGGTTCTTCAGGAGGATTAGCAACTTTGCCATCTACTGCAGGAACAACCCCATATTTGCCAAGTGAAGATTTTAGCCAAGTTGCAGGAACAGATTTAAGTACTGGATTAGTAATAGAAGATAATGTAGGAAATCAATATGTATGGATAGAAGTGCCAAATGATGGTACAGGACCAAACTATACGGGAATCACAAGCGAAAACCAATATGATGAAATAGAAGCAGCCTTACAAACTTATGCAACAGATTATAGGCAAGGCTCTGCAGCACAAACTTTTAGTTGGGAAGATGAATATTATTCAGATGATGTAACAGGATTAACTGAAACACAATATAACAATTTAAAAGAAACGATGTTAGCCAGTATATATACAAATGGAGGATTTTGGATAGGAAGATATGAAGCAGGAGATAGTGAGGCGACAGAGAGTAACACAGCTATAACGGATAGTAACAAAACAACCTCTCATACTGTGGTATCAAAAGCTAATCAAATTCCATATACTTATGTAACATGTAGTGAAGCACAAACATTAGCAAGTAGTGTAAATAGTGGAAACTATACAAGTAGTTTAATGTTTGGAATCCAATGGGACTTAGTGATGAAGTATTTAGAAGAAAAAGGGACACCTTATGAAGATTTAGCAGGAGCAAATCCAGCAACGTCAGGAATAGGAAGTGCAAGTTGGGGAAATTATTCTGATACACCTACATTTACGATAACCAATACACAAGTTAGATATAATACATCTCCTTATAGTTCTAGTAGTAGTTGGACAAAAATAACTTCTATCTATGAAAAAACTGGAATGATATTATTAACGACAGGAACAGATAGTAAATTTAGTAAGCAAAATATCTACGATATAGCAGGAAATGTATATGAGTGGACTTTAGAGCATGCAACCACTAGTCCGAGCTATCGTTGTGTTAGTCGAGGAGGCAGTTGCAGCGACAATGGATCTAGCGGTCCGGCTAGTAACCGTGTAGGCTATACTACGACCCATTCCGGCGGCGGCAATCGGTTTTCGCGTGTCACTATATTAAGACATTTAAAAAGTAAAATTATGTAAAATAAAGAACTGTAAAAAAGAAAAAAATCACAAAAAACACTAGTAAAAAAACAATGAGCATGATAGAATAAAATCATTTAAAAAACTAGGTTTGGAGTGATTTTTTTTATTAGAAAACCAATATAAGCAAATACCAATATCAGAGCGATATCAATCACTATATAATAAAATAATACCAAAAACCACTTCTTAAGAAAATATTTATTTACCCAAACTAAAATGCATAAAAATCTTGACATCTAAACAAAATAGCAATAGAATAAAAGAAAAAAACTAGGAGGAATGAATATGTTAGTAACAACCAAGGAAATGTTTGAAAAATCAATGAAAGAAAACTTCGCCATAGGGGCATTTAATGTAAACAACATGGAAATCGTGCAAGCTATTGTAGATGCAGCAGCAGAAGAAAAATCACCCGTAATTCTACAAGCATCATCTAGTGCTATCAAATATGCCAGAATTCATTATTTAATGAAATTAGTAGAAGCAGCAGTAGAAGAACACCCAGAAATACCAATTGCCATACACTTAGACCATGGACCAGACTTCGAAACAGCCAAAATGTGTATAGACAATGGTTTCACATCAGTTATGATCGATGGTTCCAAATACAGTTTTGAAGAAAATGTAGCATTAACCAAACAAGTAGTAGAATATGCCCATGCAAAAGGAGTCATGGTAGAAGCAGAAATAGGAAAACTAGCAGGAATTGAAGATGATGTAAATGTATCAGCAAATGATGCAATTTACACAGACCCAGCAGATGCTGAAAGATTTGTAGCTGAAACAGGATGTGACTCATTAGCAATTGCCATAGGAACCAGCCATGGAGCCTATAAATTTAAAGGAGAAGCAAAATTACGTTTTGACATATTAAAAGAAGTAAAACAAAGAATACCAAATACACCAATTGTACTTCATGGAGCATCAACCGTTATACCAGAGCTTGTTGAACAATGCAACAAATATGGAGCAGATATTCCAGGGGCAAAAGGTGTGCCAGATGATATTTTGCATACAGCCTCTATATCAGGTGTATCCAAAATCAATGTAGATACAGACTTAAGATTAGCCATGACAGCAGGCATCAGAAAAGTCTTTGTAGAAGAACCATCTACATTTGACCCACGTAAATATTTAACACCTGCAAGAGAATTAATAAAAACCACGGTACAGCACAAAATAAGAGATGTATTTGGTTCAGCCAATAAAGCTTAAAAAAAATCAAATAACTTGAATTTGTAGAAAATAGAAAGGAAAAATAGATAAAATATGAAAAAGAAAATAATATTTATTATTCTACTAATTATCTTATTTTTTATACTAATTGGAATATACAATATTTCCAATCATCCAACAGAAAATGAACCAACCAACAATACCCTTGCAGAAAACCAACTAGAAAATCAAACAGAAACCACAGAAACCAATGAAAACAACCAACAAACCAATACTGCAAATTCAACGACACAAACAGGAACCAATACAAATGCTAATCATGACACAGAAAAAACAGAAATAGCCCATGTTTCACCAAGTGGTTTCATGGGAAGTTCTCTTTATCGTGTAGTACTTTATTCCAATGGAGAAGTTTATGTACAAACTTTTGATGGAAACGGCTATGAAGAAGAAAACATACTATCACAAGACCTAATTGCCCAAAATGTAACCTCTATCAAAGAAGCAGAAGACGAAGAATTGTATGGCGGTGTCATAATAGAAGGAGGAGAAGCAATCAACACCAATTTCGGTTGGATTACGTTTGAATAAATTACAGTTACAACTGTTTTTCTCTTAAAAACAGGAAATCAGCAGAAGGGAGCAACCCTCTACTGAATTTCCTGTATTTTTTTATAAATTAGAAAAGTAAGATAATGTATTGTATTGTTACTATTTGCAGAGGAGCCTCAAACGGTTATGGTTATAAAATTTATGGAATGACGAATGTGACCAGAATACCTGATAGAGCATCTTATACTAAAATGAAATGAGGAAGCGCGAAGAATGTAGCGAGAGGCTCGTTTTATTTTAGTTTAGATGCTCTTCAGGTATGCCGGGAGCCGAGGAATGCAATAAATTTTATAACCATAACCGTTTGAGGCGGCTTCTTCCAACCGTAAATAGCAACAAATGATTTCATCTTTCTAAGGATGCCAAATACTGCTGACAATCACCCAAAAGTTTTCTACTCTGCTCCTGAACAATAGGTGACAAAAAAGTATCACAAATCCTTTGTGTAAATAAATCCAAATAATTATGTTGAACAATCAATTGCAAAGTAATTGGAAAATACAAATCAAACACATAAGCATAATAAGTTGGAATCACATCAGCATTATTATGAATTTGCGAATAATGCACATAATGATTAGTTTCAAAACATGTTAAAATAGCAGGACTAATTTCCAACGTATCCCAACCAGTATACCAAAAAATACTTTCCATAGAGCGATTTAAATCAGTTATGGTATAAAAAATATCCAGTTTATCAGCATCACGAATGATTTTAGTAAAGAGAATTTCCTTTTCAGACAAATGATCAAAATCAATATCAATGCTCGCTTTATTATGGTTTCTAACAGAAATTTTAATAATTTCATCATAACAACTATCTGCTATCCATTTACGAATATAATTATTTTCAAATAAAACTTTAATACTCATTTCACTATGATTAATTTTACTTTCCTTATCACTAAAAGTATTAGCAATACGAACTTGTTCAAATCTACCAATATCGTGAAAATAGCCAATGGCAATGGCTAGATTTACATTATCTGGAGATAAATGTAAATCATTAGCAATTTTTTCACAATTTTTAGCAACTCTCAAGGTATGTTGTATTTTAGCTCTTATACGTTCATTTTCAGGATTATAATTTGCGGTATAATTTAAAAATTCTTGTTTTATCTTTTCCACATCAATCATTTTTTCTTCCCTCTTTCAAAGCAATGGCTATTTTTCTTTCAGCCTCTTTTTTAGCAATATCAGCACGTTTATCATGCAATTTTTTTCCTTTGCCAATACCAAGCTCCATTTTAACAATACTTCCTTTAAAATAGAGTGAAATTGGCACTAAGGAATAGCCTTTTGTCTGTATTTTTCCAATTAGTCTATTAATTTCAGACTTATTTAATAAAAGTTTTCGATCTCTTAAAGGGTCTTTATTATAAATATTTCCAAACTCATAAGGGCTAATATGCATACCC
>CALXRJ010000028.1 GCA_944390615.1 uncultured Clostridia bacterium
TAGATTAGGATACTTTTTTTCTAATCTATCTGCATTTTCTTTATCAATGATATAAATATTGTTTGGCTTAAACTCATCTATTTGCTCTATTAATTTGTTAATATTTTTACCAGCTACTAGAGTGACAACATTAAATAAATCTTTATTTTCTCTAACTATATTTAGTGTACTTGTTCCAATTGAACCAGTTGAACCAAAAATTGCTATATTTTTCATATTATTTTTTTCCTTTCCAATCATTATTTAGTAAGGTAATTATAACATATAAAAAAGCAGTATTCAATAGATTTTATTTTTAAAACTACTGTTACTATTCACAGTGTATCCATACTGTTTGCGGCGGATTTTTCAGCTGTAAATAGTAACAAACTTCACGAAATTCCCCTGACTTATAAAGAAAACGTCTTGCTTTTTTCTCCATAGCTATGCTATAATGTGAAAAAAAAGAAAGAAGGAAAAAGCCATGGGATTTTTCGACAAACTAAAAACAGGATTAACCAAAACCAAAGAATCATTTGATTCAAAAATAAACAATGTATTTAGCACCTTCCGAAAAGTAGATGAAGACTTTTTAGAAGAACTAGAAGAAGTACTCATCATGTCAGATATGGGAGTAGACACATCTGTAAAAATAGTAGAAAATCTAAGGAAAAGAATCAAAAAAGAAAACTTAAAGGAAGAAGAAGATGTAAAGCAAGCACTTCGCGAAGAAATACAAGCCATCTTCGATCAAGTGGATAATAGTTTAAAATTAGAGACAAAGCCATCTGTCATATTAGTAGTAGGAGTCAATGGAGTAGGAAAAACAACCTCTATTGGGAAAATAGCCAACCAACTAAGAAAACAAGGTAAAAAAGTAGTAATTGCAGCAGCAGACACATTTAGAGCAGCAGCAGTAGAACAACTAGAAGTTTGGGCCCAAAGAGCAGGAGCAGAAATTGTAAAAAGAGAAGAAGGACATGACCCAGCAGCAGTTGTTTATGATGCAATAAAAAGAACAAAAGAGCTAGATGCAGATGTATTAATGGTAGATACAGCAGGACGATTGCACAATAAAAAATACTTAATGGACGAGCTTCACAAAATCAAAAAAGTATTAAACAAAGAAATGGGAGAACTAAGCCAAGAAGTATTATTAGTAATTGATAGTACAACAGGTCAAAACGCCATTAATCAAGTAAAAGCATTCAAACAAGAAACAGATGTTACAGGCTTAATCTTAACAAAACTAGACGGCTCAGCCAAAGGAGGAGTTGTTGTAGGAATTGTAGAAGAAAACAAAATTCCGGTAAAATTTATTGGTGTTGGAGAACAAATTGATGATATGGAAATCTTCAATAGTGAAGATTTTGCCAAAGCAATTCTATAAGAAAGATAAAAAAACTGCAAAAAGATTAAATTTTGCTTTTTGCAGTTATTTATGTTATAATAAAGGGGCAAATTAGAAAGAAAAGAGGTAGAAAAATTGGAAAAAAAGAAAATACTAACTCTTCGTAGATTAATTGTAATTGTATTTTTATTAGTATTTGCTCTTATATTTTACATCAATTTCAGAGGGAGTTACTTAGAATACAAAGAATTAGGAGAAAATTACTTACAAACCTTTTTAACAAGGCAAAAGTTTAAATATAGTGTAATGGGTATAAACTTTATTCTAATTTATTTCATCATGTATTTTTCTGGTAGAAAGATAAAAAAAGGATTAAAAGTTTTTTTTGAACAAGAGCAAAAAGAAATGCCCAGACTACCCAATAAGTCAATATCCTTATTTGTAGCAATTATAGAAAGTTTATTTGTGCAAGCCATATTTACACCAAATATCATATTATGTGCCAGCCAAATCAGTTTCGGAGAAACAGACCCCATATTTCATTTAGATGTATCATTTTTCATGTTTATTGAGCCATTATTAAAAATGATAGCCACCTATTTCATGTTTATTTGTATTGGTATAATTGTCTATTCCTTTGGTTATTATGTAATAGTTTTTAACAAATATTTTGATGGAATAGATAAAGAGACGCTAAAACAAAATCCAATCATGAAAACCTTATATAGAAACATAAGGCTTATTGCCATTGCACTAGGTATCCAAATTTTAATCAGTTCCATGGATATTGTATTTGATAATTTCTTAACAACAGACAATGGCATAAAATTAGCAGGAGCGGGATTAGTAGATAGTACTATAAAATATTGGGGTTACAACATATTAGCCGTTATATTAGTAATATCCATCTTTCGAGCCATCAATAGTTTTAAAAAAGGAAAACAATCCAAAATTTTAAAAGATTTGATAGTAGTGCCAGGCTATTTAGTCTTATTATTTATCGTAATGGTAGTATTTGACTTTATATTTGTAAGGCCAAATGAATTTGATAAAGAAAGAACTTACATAGAAAGTAATATCGCAACCACCAAAAAAGCATATGGAATCGATTGTGATATAGAAAATCTAAATTATACAGGAACCATAACAGTAGAAGAAGTCGAAAATAATGAAAATATCATCAACAATACAGTTATTGTAGACAAGCAAACCGTTTTAGATGATTTAAACGAAAATCAAGCAGGAACAGGATATTATACCTATGTAACAGCAAAACTTTCAAGCTATGAAAAAGACGGAAAACAAAAGTTAGCTTATGTTTCGCCAAGGGAAATCATAAGCACAAGAAGAACCTATAATAGTAAAACCTATGAATACACACATGGATATGGATTAATTCTTGCTTCTGCAACAGAAGTTACAGAAGAAGGAAAAATACAATATATTCAAAATGATATCAATGGAGAAGGAGAAATTATAGAAGTTTCAGAACCAAGAATTTATTATGGGTTAGAAACCAATACGACTGTAGTAACCAACACAAAAGACAAGAAAGAATTTGACTATGCAGATAATGAGGAAGAATATGAAACAACTTATGCTGGAGAAGCAGGACTAACTTTAAACTTTATGGATAGATTAATATTAGGTATCAAAGAACAAAATATTAATTTAGCCCTTTCTAGTTCTGTTACATCAGATAGTAAAGTATTAATCAATCGAAACATCATAAAAAGAGCCAAACTAGCACTTCCAGATGTGATTTATGATCAAAATCCATACACAGTTGTGGATGAAAATGGGGATATTTATTGGGTAATAGACGCTTATACTGTATCCAGTAGTTATCCATATTCCACTTATACAGAAATAGAATATAATGGGCAAACAAGAGACATAAACTATATAAGAAATTCCATAAAAGTTATCATTAACAGTTACACCGGAGAGATGAAATTTTATATAACAGACAGAACTGATCCAATTGCAATGGCTTATCGAAAAATATATCCAGAATTATTCCAAGATTTAGAAAGTGAAATTCCATCTACCATACAAGAACAGTTTATTTATCCAGAATTTCTATATGAAGTACAATCCACCATGCTAGAAGAATATCATAATACAAAAGCAGATGTCTTATATAGAAGTGATGATACATGGGAAAAAGCAACCTATAAAAACACATCTAACAATAAAACCAATACCTTAGAAGCCTATTATACCATGGTAACAAATCAAA
Source organism: uncultured Clostridia bacterium (assembly GCA_944390615.1). Classification (GTDB taxonomy): domain Bacteria; phylum Bacillota; class Clostridia; order TANB77; family CAG-508; genus CAG-269. Next base: position 3,573 of record CALXRJ010000028.1, read on the forward strand.
ATGGAGAAGAAACCATAGGATTGATACAAATGTATACACCAAAAAACAGACAAAACATAACATCTTATTTAGTTGGAACCGTTGAAAATGGAGAAAATAAGTTAACTTTAAAAACCTTACATTCTGATACCAGTATACTAGGACCAACCCAACTTGATACTCAAATAGAACAAGATGAAACCATACAAAGTGAGATAGATGCTATAACAGTAACAGGTTCTAAAATTACAAGAAATATGATTATTGTTCCTGTAGAAAATACCCTATTATATGTAGAACCTATTTATCAAACTCTTGTCAATGAAAGCAATATCCCATCTTTAAAAAAGGTAATTGTAGCTTCTGGAAACAAAGCAGCAATTGGAGATAATTTACAAGAAGCAATACAAAACCTGATTTCACAATATGCAACCAAAATTGACTTAAACAGTACAGATGACAAGGAAGGACTTATTGACTCTATTATAAAAGCAAATGATAATTTAACAGACTCACTAAACAGTAATAACTGGGAATTAATGGGAACAGATATACAAAAGTTGCAAGAACTGATTGAAACATTAAAAAAACAAATAGAAGAAGAGCAAGAATCAGAAAATAGAACTGATGAAGAAAATACAACTGCAAGTGAAACTAACGTAGAGGAAAATATAACTTCACAAAATTCTACAATTGAATAAAAATCTAAAAAACATCCATTCTAATAGAAAGTTAGAATGGATGTTTTTGGGAGAGAAATATGTTTAAGAAAAAAACTAGAAAAATATTAGAACAAAAGATAGATTGGTTAATACAACTATTAGAAGAAGGAAATATAAAAGAATTATTATATATATTAGGAAACAAAAAAGAAATTATTTATCGAAATATTTTAGCACGGTATTGGAAGAGGGGTCGGAATTGGAATTCGGAATTACATTAATTACCGCGATTTTAATTTATATTTTGCAAAGAATTGTAGCATTAAATATACCGGTAATTGGGGAATATATAGCAGATATTGTAGAAATTGTAGAGAGGAGTAGATGACGAATGTGAAAATTGTGTAAATTTGTGAAACTAAGACTTGTCAAAAAGAAAGGTTTATGCTAAAATAAAAAAAATTAAAAAAGAAAGAGGATTAAAAAATGGATAAAGACACCAAATTTGAATTATTAAAAATTTTAGCAATGGTAGTAATATTAATATTACTAATCGTAGGAATTGTTTGGATGAACCGAGAAGAAACAACCAACACAACCTCTACGAATAGCACATCAGGTGAAGTTGTAAATGACACAGAAAGTGAGGAGGAAAACGAAACATCAGAAAGCGAAAACCAAACAGAAAATGAAACAAGTGAAGGAAACACTGCAACTGAAAATGAAACGAACGAAACTTCTGAAAATAGTACTGAAACAGAAAATTCTACAGAACCAGATAACACAATAGAAGAAAACACAGCAGAAGCAACAGAATAAAATATGTAAAAAGTATAAAAAATGCCGAATAAAGCTAAAAGCTTTATCGGCATTTTTTTATGCAAAAACGAATTAAAAAATGAACCGTCTACTATACATACTTGTACCAAATAATTTAGTATAATTCAATGAAATTATTTTATATAATTTCAAGTATATTAATGTATAATAGGAGGTACAATATGGAACCAATACAAAGACTATACAAAAAAGATAAAATTGTGACCAGAAGTTTACATATAGATGAAGATTTATACGCCAAATTGCAATATCTTTGTGAAGAAGTATTTGATACATCTATTAGCAAGGTAGTAAATATTTGTGTAGAAACACTATTACAAGACAAAGAAAATATAAAATTTTATAAAAAACCTTATAAAACAGACTCCATCTATCGTTCTATATTGTTTCGAAAAGAATTTTATGATGAACTAATTGCCATAAGAAATAAAAAAGGAATATCTTTTAGTAGATTAGTAAATGGAAGTATAAAAGAATTTTTAGATAAATACCAAGGAAAATATTTCAAAATTAAGTAAAAAAAAATAATAATGAAAGAATAAAATAAAACATTTTTACCAAAAAATATTGTAATTTTCGACAATCTATAATAAAATAAAAATCAAAAAACAAAGGAAAAAAAGAGAGGTAGTATAAAAAAGGCAATATAGGTAGAAAACTTTTTTTAACTAGCATACTAAAAAAGACAAAAAAAGCAAAGGACAAGTAGTAAAATGTTATTAAAAAAAGAAGAGGTGGTAAAAATGTTTCAAAACATCAATGAAACAGAAAGAACAAAAGAAGATTTGGCTAATCCAAAAAATATATTTGCCAATATAATTTCAAAAAAATATATTTGTTTTTATATAATAACTTTTATGGTATCCATGGTAAATATGGGATATGATATTTCCCCATTTAGTTTAGCTATTATTGCAGCAGGTATTGCCAATGAAATTCCAATGTTAGCAACCATTATATTAGCGTTAGCTGGAAATATCATTGGTTCTGGAGCAAGTGGAGCCATTCATTTTATTATTACATTATTAATATTTTTCGCAAGTTTCTTTCTAAAAGAGCCTAAATACAATGATTCTAGTAGAAATGAAAAAATAATGTTAGCGAAAAGAATCTTTTTTTCAAGTTTGATAGTAAATGTAATAAAAGTTTTTATAAACCAATTTTTAATATATGACTTATTAGTTGCAGTATCCATGTCAATCATAGTTGTTATTTTTTATAAAATATTTGCCAATTCGTTAGCAGTTATTACACACTATGATGAAAAAATGGCATTTTCAATCGAAGAAGTATTAGGTACAAGTTTACTCGTATCTATTGCATTATGCTGTTTTGGAGATTTAAGTTTATGGAACTTCTCGATTAGAAATGTACTTTCCATATTTATAGTACTGGTATTAGGATGGAAGAATGGAATTCTAATTGGAACAACAGCAGGAGCTACCATAGGGGTAACCCTAGGCATCATTGCTAACAATGAACCAATTGTAGTGGCAGCCTATACAATTTCTGGTATGATGGCAGGTATATTAAATAAATTTGGAAAAATAGGGGTCATATGTGGTTTTGTTTTAGGCAATATTATACTTTCTTATGTAGCAAATGGAATGGTGGCAAACCTTATTTTATTTAAAGAGATCCTAATTGCTGGACTAGCACTTTTAGCAGTTCCTAAAAATATAAACTTAACCATAGAAAACATAATAGGAGAGAATAAATTTTTACCAGTTGGCATAAATAGAGGGTTGAATAGAAGTAAAGAAACAGTAAATAAATTAAACAATGTCTCCATGGCAGTCAAAGAAATGGCAGATACATACAAAAATGTTGCAACTACCGTAGTAGATGAAGTAGATATTAGAGAAAAAAATAAACAAAAATTTATTAGTGAGTTATTAAATAATATTCAATATATGGAAGACAATATATTATATGATACGATGGAAAATGTAGAAGGCAAAATTGTAGATGAAATTTTTAATAAACTCATGGAAAGCCAATTTATCAGAGAAAAAGATTTGTTAAAAATATTAGCAAAAAATAATAACTATGTTATAGGATTTGAACAACAAGAAGAAAAAGTAAGCAGAGATATTGAAAAAATGACCAATGCCATCAATGCAGCTTTTCGCATCAGCAAAATGAATTTTATTTGGAGTGTACGATTAAAAGAAGAAAAAAAGAACTTTGAAACACAACTAAATAGTGTTTCACAAGCAATTTCCAATATTGCAAATGATATCAACCAAGAAATAGAAAGCGAAGATTTAAACCTAGATAAAAAAGAACAGATCGTCCAATTATTAAAACAAAAAGAAATCTTAGTACAAGAAATTCAAATACATAAAAAAGAAAACGACAGATATCGTATAGAATTATATATCGAAAAAACTGCCAAAAAAGACATAGAAGAAACCATTATTAATATTTGCAAAAAAATATTGAACGAAAATGTAATCATACAAAATCAACAAGAAATAAAAAATGAAAATACCATAAAATATGAGATATTATCAGATGATAAATACCTATTAGATATCGGACATAGTATAGCGATAAAAGATCATATGTCAGTTTCGGGAGATAGTATTTTACAGACAAAATTAAAAGATGGAAAATATCTTATTGCAATCAGTGATGGTATGGGTTCTGGACCAGAAGCAAGAAAAAGTAGCAAAATAGTCATATCTATGTTAAAAAGACTACTAAATTCAGGATTTGAAAAAGAAAACTCTGTAAATTTAATCAATTCCAATTTATTAAATGTATCAGAAGATGTATTTGCAACACTAGATATTGCCATAGTAGACTTATACAAAGGAAATGTAGAATTTATCAAAAACGGAGCTTGTCCAACCTATTTAAAAAATAACAGAAAAATTCAAATTATAAAATCACTTACTTTACCAACTGGAGTCATAAAAGAAGCAAGTACAGATGTATTTGACAAAGATATTGAAAATAATGATATTATGGTTATGTGTAGTGATGGAATATTAGACTCTAATGTAGAATACAAAAACAAAGAATTATGGGTAAAATATCTATTAGAAGACATGGAAGTTACAAATCCGCAAAAAATAGCAGACATTATTTTAAATGAAGCAATTGATAACAACTTTGGAAAAGCAAAAGATGACATGAGTGTAATTGTTTGTAAATTTATAAAAAAATAAGTATGGAGGGATAGAGACAAAAGTTAAGTTGGTTTTTTGTCTAGCAATCGGCTGTTGTTTAGCTAGGGAGCACCCTATGTTTTATTTTAGCCATCCGAATTGGTTCATTTCATAAGTTAAGAACTTGTATGCAAATGATTTGGCACCCTTTCTGTGCTAATTCTCCAGGGGAGAATTACACGAACATTTTCCAAATCATTTGCATACAATTTCTAAACTTATTCCATTCACACAATTCGGATGGCTAAAATAAAACA
>CALXRJ010000029.1 GCA_944390615.1 uncultured Clostridia bacterium
CTGAAGAGCATCTAAACTTAAATAAAACGAGCCTCTCGCTGCATCCTTCGCGCTTCCTCATTTCATTTAAGTTAAGATGCTCTATCAGGTATTCTGGTCACATTCGTCATTCCATAAATTTTATAACAATAACCATTGGAGGCGGATTTTTCCAGCTATGAATGATAACATTTTTTTAGCCTTAAAAACTACCCATGCAACTATTGATTTTTAAGCACTTTTATAGTAAAATAAACAAAGTCAAAAAATCGAGTCTAAGAAAAAATAACAGAGAGGAGAAAACAATATGTTATCAGCTAATGGAGTTACCATTCGATTTGGAAAAAGAGTTTTATTTGAAGATGTAAACATAAAATTCAGTAAAGGAGAATGCTACGGCATTATAGGTGCCAATGGTGCAGGAAAATCAACTTTCTTAAAAGTACTATCAGGGGAAATAGAACCAAGCAAAGGAGATGTAACCAAAGAAAAAGGAGAAAGAATTTCCATTCTAAAACAAGACCACTTCGCATTTGAAGAGTTTACTGTAATCGATACAGTCATTATGGGAAATAAAGAGCTTTATGACATTATGAAAGAAAAAGAACAAATCTATGCCAAACCAGATTTTTCAGAAGAAGATGGAATGAAAGCTGCCAAACTAGAGGAAAGATTTGCGGAACTAGATGGTTGGAACGCAGAATCAGATGCAGCTATGCTTTTAAATGATTTAGGAATCCCAGGCGAAAACCATTACAAATTAATGAAAGAAATTGAACCAAGAGAAAAAGTAAAAGTACTACTTGCCCAAAGTCTATTTGGAAATCCAGATATTCTTTTATTAGACGAGCCTACCAATGACCTAGATTTAAAAAGCATAAATTGGTTACAAGAATTTTTAATCAACTTTGAAAATACCGTAATTGTGGTATCTCATGATAGATATTTCTTAAACAAAGTATGTACTTACATAGCAGATGTCGACTTTGGAAAAATAACCGTATATCCTGGAAACTATGACTTTTGGTATGAATCTAGTCAACTTGCCCTAAAACAAGCAAGGGAGCAGAATAAGAAAAAAGAAGAAAAAATAAAAGAATTGCAAGAATTTATTGCCAGATTTAGTGCCAATGCCTCTAAATCCAAACAAGCAACTTCAAGGAAGAAAACGCTTGAAAAAATACAACTAGAAGAAATCAGACCATCTAATAGAAAATATCCTTATGTAGATTTTAAACCAGATAGAGAACCAGGTAATGATATATTACAAGTAAAAAATATATCCAAAACCATAAATGGAGAAAAAATATTAAATAACCTATCATTTACTGTAAAAGCAAAAGAAAAAATAGCATTTTTAGCAGACAATGAAATGGCTAAAACTGTACTATTTCAAATAATAGAAGGAGAGCTTAAACCAGATGAAGGAGAAATCATTTGGGGACAAACTATAACACATACTTATTTTCCAAAAGACAACAACTATTTATTTGAAACAGATGAAAATATTATGGAATGGCTAAGAAAATACTCAAAAGACCCAGACGAAACTTATGTCAGAAGTTTTTTAGGAAGAATGTTATTTTCTGGGGAAGAAGCATTAAAAAAAGTAAAAGTAATTTCAGGTGGAGAAAAAGTAAGATGTGTTCTTTCGAAAATGATGTTATCAGGAGCCAATTTCTTAATTATGGATGAGCCTACTAACCACCTAGATATGGAAAGTATCACATCTGTAAACGAAGGAATGAAAAAATTTATTGGTAATATTTTATTTACTTCTCATGACCACGAATTAACACAAACCGTTGCCAATCGAATTATTGATATTAAGCAAGATGGAAAAGTAATCGATCGAGAAGTTACTTATAATGAGTATTTAGGAATTGAATAATATTTTTGATATTTTTTTCTCCGTCCCCAAAAATACCCAAACTATAAAGAAAGGAAACCAAAATGGAAAAAATTACAAACCAAATCGCTCAAGAACTAAATGTCAAAAACACACAAGTTGAAAACGCAGTAGCCCTAATTGATGAAGGAAACACCATCCCTTTTATAGCACGTTACAGAAAAGAAGCAACAGGAGGCTTAACAGATGAACAATTAAGAGCTCTAGGGGATAGACTAAATTATTTAAGAAACTTAGAACAAAGAAAAGAAGAAATTTTAAAATCAATTGAAGAACAAGGAAAATTGACAGAAGAAATAAAAAAAGAGGTAGAAGCGGCAATTACGCTTGCAGAAGTAGAAGACATTTACAGACCATACAAACAAAAAAAGAAAACAAGAGCAACTGTTGCCAAAGCGAAGGGGTTAGAGCCATTAGCTAAAATCATACTAGATCAAACCGAAACAAAAGATATCAATGAAATTGCAAAACAATATATCAATATCGATACTCTTTCGGAGGAAGACAAGAAAAATAAAGACAAAGTCGTAGCAACTGCGGAAGAGGCAATTCAAGGAGCATTAGATATTATAGCAGAAGACATATCAGATAATGCAGATTTTAGAAAGAAAATCAAAAAAATCTGTTACAGAGAAGGTGTTATAGCAACAAAAGCGGTAAAAGAAGATGAACCATCGAATTATGAAATGTACTATGATTACACGGAAGTAGTATCCAAAATTCCGAGTCATAGAATTTTAGCGATTAATCGAGGAGAAAAAGAAGAATTTTTGAAAGTAAAAATAGAGAAAAATGAAGAAAAAATTCTTTATACCATGGAAAAAGCTATCATAAAAGGACAAACACAATTTACGGAGATGCTAAAAGACACCATTTTAGACAGTTTTAAACGATTGATAGAACCATCCATTGACCGAGAAATCCGTTCTGACTTAACCGAAAAAGCAGAAGAAAAAGCAATCAAAGTATTTGGACAAAATGCCAAACAATTGCTTTTAGGAGCACCAATCAAAGGGAAAACGGTTATGGGGTTTGACCCAGCTTATAGAACAGGCTGTAAAATAGCCGTTATTGATGAAACAGGAAAAGTTTTAGATATAGCAACTGTTTATCCAACAGCACCACAAAATGATATAGATGGTGCTAAAAAAGAATTATTACAATTAATCGAAAAAGACGATATTGACATGATTGCTATTGGAAATGGTACGGCATCACGTGAATCCGAAGCGTTTGTGGCAGACATGATAAAAGAAGCAAAACACGAAGTAAGTTATGTCATCGTAAGTGAAGCAGGAGCATCAGTTTATTCAGCATCAAAACTAGCAACTGAAGAATATCCCAATATTAATGTTTCAATCAGAGGAGCAATATCGATTGCAAGAAGACTACAAGACCCTTTAGCAGAATTGGTAAAAATTGATCCAAAAGCAATCGGAGTAGGACAGTATCAACATGATGTCAATCAAAAAAGATTAGCAGAGAGCTTAACAGGCGTAGTAGAAGATGCCGTAAATAAAGTAGGAGTAGATGTAAATACCGCAACACCATCTCTTCTAAGTTATGTTTCAGGAATCAATTCTAGTATTGCCAAAAATATTGTAAAATATCGAGATGAAAACGGAAAATTAAAAGCAAGAAAAGAGTTATTAAAAGTTCCAAAGCTAGGGAAAGTAGCATTTGAACAATGTGCTGGTTTCTTAAGAATTATAGATGGTGATAATCCAATTGAGATTACAGCAGTTCACCCAGAAAGTTATGATAAAGCAGAAAAATTATTAACAAGTCTTGGTTTTAAAATAGAAGATTTAAGAGATAAAGAAAAAGTTACAAATTTAAGAGAAAAATTAAAAACAATCGATGTAACGAAAACAGCAAAAGAGTTAGATATAGGAGAAATGACATTAAAAGACATTATAGACGAACTTTCTAAGCCAGGAAGAGATCCAAGAGATGAAATGCCAAAACCTATTTTAAGGCAAGATGTATTAAAATTTGAAGATCTAAAAGAAGGCATGATATTACAAGGAACTGTAAGAAATGTAATAGACTTTGGAGCTTTTGTTGATATTGGTGTAAAATATGATGGATTAGTTCATATTTCAGAGATGAGTGACAAATATATTAAAAATCCTTCAGAACTAGTATCAGTAGGGGACATTGTAAAAGTGAAAGTTATTAAAATAGACCAAGAAAGACATAAAGTTGGATTGACTATGAAATTATAGAATATAAAAAAATGTGGAAAAGAATAATTTACTTTCCACATTTTTTATTTAAAAAGCTTATAAAAGAGCTTCTATTAAAGATGTTATACCTGAAAAGTTATTACCTAAAATTAAACAAGTAAATAATACTACCACATATAGAGAAAGGGTTAGTATTCCCATTACTAAGCCTGCAACAGACATGGTTGAAGAATTCACTTTTCTGTCTAAAGCAGCAAAAATAACGGCAAGAATAGCACAAGGAACAGAAACTATTGAAAAATAAAAACAAACAATAGATACTAAACCTAATACAAAAGCTATTACACTAAATTTGCTCCTATTTTTTTCTGCTTTTACTACTTTTTCTTCTTGTTTTTCTTCCATTCAAATGTTCCTCCTTTGTCTAAATTTTATATATAAATAAAACAAAAAATCATTTCTGATATTTTTGCTGTATTTCTAAAATAGCTTGATAATCATTTTCTAAAATATTGACAAATAAATCATCAAGTTCCGGATCAAACTGTGTGCCGCGACAACGTTTAAATTCTTCAATTACGCGATCAATTGGAATAGAGTCTCGATATACTCTTTTAGATGTCATAGCATCAAAGGTATCTGCAACAGCAGCAATCCTTGCTAAATAAGGAATTTCCTCACCTTTTAATCTCTCTGGATATCCATTTCCATCATATCTTTCATGGTGATATTTTACAATAGGTAAAATATCTTGAAAAATAGAAGCGGTTGAAAGGATATGTGCACCAATGGTTGGGTGGTTTTTTATTTCAGAATATTCATCATCAGAAAGTTTACCCTCTTTTTGTAGGATATTATCTGGAACACCGATTTTTCCTACGTCATGAAATAATCCTCCAATTTTAAGACGTCTTAAATCATCTTCTGATAATCCCAATTTTTTTCCAATTAAAACAGAATATTCAGAAACACGGTCAGAATGTCCTCTTGTATAAGTATCTTTAGCCTCAACCGTATATCTTACAGTTTGAATACTTTCCATATAAGCTTGTTCTAATTGCCTATAAGTATCAGAAAGTTTGGCATTGATCTCTTTTATTTGACGCATTTGTTCAACAGACTTAATACCAGATTCTATCAGTAAAAGAAGCTGATCAAATTTATCACTTTTTTCACAATAACCTTGAATATCTAATCTTCTGATTGTTTCCAATGGAGGTGCTAAATCTTTATGACCTGTTAGTAATAAAATATAAAGTTCTTTGTTAAACTTACGAATTTCCTCAACAACCTGGTCCCCATGAAGAGGTGTCATAATAAAATCTAAAAGTAATAAATCAAAATGTTCATTTTTAATTCTTTGGATAGCTTCTACAGGGTCTGTTATCCCCGTAAAAGAATAGCCTGATCTTTTTAAAAATATAGATAAGGAATCTATGATTCCTGCTTCATCATCAACAGCCAAAATTTTGTAAGAACTATTTGGATTATTATCTACATTTTGAGTATTACCTATTCTCATAAATAATTCCTCCTTGAATTATAGTATTATTATAATTTTTTTGTCCATAAAAATCAATATGTTTTGTGAAATTTTTTGCAAAAAGACTTATTATTTATTATGAACAAAAAATAAAAAAACATAGTATAGTTAAATGTACAAATAAAAAAAAGCCGAAACTTACCTATTTAACATATTGCAAAACAAAAGTGAATATGATAAATTATTAATAGTATAATCACTAGTACTACTATATAAATTTTATTTCTATAGCAAAAGTTATTTTTTCATAAAATTCTATATTCTATCAAAAGAAGGTCTAAAAAAGATTAAGAGAAAGGGGGAAAATCAATCCATAAAAAAATACAAAATTTTTTCATAAAAAAGAAATAGAAAGAAATAATAAAAATAAAAAAATATTGAAAAGTGAGGGAAAATTATGCAAATTTTTGAAAATGAAAATTATAAATATATTAGTAATTTGGTAGAAGAAAAAATACCGATCTTAAGACAAAATAAAGAATTTAATCAAAAATATGAAAATTTAATGCTGAAAATCGATCAATTAAGTTCCATGCTAGAAGGTGAGCCAAAAGAAATATTAGAAGAAATCATTAAACTTTTTTATGAGACAGAAGCTTATTATTTTACTTTAAGTTATTCGCTAGGTGTAAAATATGGAGAAGATTTAAAAAAAATATAATTAAAATAAAAAGGAGGTCCTGAAATTACGCATACAGCATCCCCCTTTTTCTTTTAATTTATTTAGACAAAAAATAATCTATAAAATGTAATATCGTTTCTTTATCTCTTTTACTTAATTTTTTAAATTTCTCATCATAAATAGAAAAAGAATTTTTAATGTCATCATCTAATAAATCAAATAAAATAATGTCAGGTGTAATGTGAAAAGCATTACATAATTTAATTAAAGTATCAATACTACCTTTTGAAAAACCACGTTCAATTTGACTGATATGTCTAGGCTCTAAACCAGTTAATTCTGCAACTTGATTTTGTGTTAAATTATTTTTTAGACGATATTCTTGTACTACTTTACCAATATGATTGTTAAAATTTTTCTTTTCCATTCATTTTACCTACTTTCTAACATATACTATAAACTTTTCTATTTTATTTGTGAATGATTTTATTTTTTACAAAAGTAAATTTAAATGCGAAAAAATCAAAAAAATATTTGCGAGAAAAATTTGAACAAGTATCATTATAATGGATAGATATCATTTTTTTAGTTTGTATAAAAAAAGAAAAATGAAAAAAATAAAGAAAATAAAAATCGAGAAATAACTTCAATGAATTTAGCTATAACAATAAAAACCGATATTAATTGTTGGTCTTACAATTAGTATCGGTTTATTTAGATTGTTCAAAATCATACAAATTATAAAGGTAGAATAATATTAAACTTAGTCCCTTTTCCTACTTCTGACTCAAAAGTAATATTTCCATTAAAATGAGCCTTAATTGTAGAATAAGACATATAAAGCCCAAGTCCAGTACCATTTTTTCCTTTTGTAGTAATCATCTCCTTAAAAAGTTTATTCTTAACATTTTCTGGTAACCCACAAGCATGATCCTCAATAGAAATAACTAAATTATTCTCTCCATCTGTATTAAAATCCAAATTAATACTTTCTTCAGTTTTTCCATTATAAGCCTGAATGGCATTAGAAATCATATTATTAATAACCTGTACCAAACTATTTACATCACCATGAATTACGGTTTTACTATCTGTATACATATGTACATTCAAATAAATAATTGCATTTTTCAATTCATGTTTCATCAAAATATCAATTCTTTTTACTAACTCTTCTAAATCAAAAGAAATATTTTCAGTCTCCGAAAGAGTTACGGCTTGACCTTTTACAGCAGTTATAATATCAGACATATATTCTGTATAATTTTTAATTTTATCAATCCAAGTTTGCATATCTTTGGCAATATCATAATGATCTTGAGGCGTAACAGTCGGATTTTCAATTGACATCTGATACTCTTTTACCAAATCAGTTAAACCTTCAGCTGCACCTGAAATCGACATAATTGGGGTTTTCAAATTATGAGCAATTCCACCAATTAATTGCCCTAAAGACGCAAGACGTTCATTCTCCATAAGGCTATCTTGTTTATCTTTTATTGTCTGCATATCTTCCACATGTTGCGTAATATCTTTAAATAAAATAAGAGTTCCAATGTAAGTATTATTATTATTTAAGCTACTAAATTCAATATTAAAATATTTATTTAAAGTTTTAAAATATTTATTTAAAGTTTGTGTTTTAGTTGTGTTTTTAGAGTGAATCAAAAGACTGCGAAATTTCTCTAAATCTATATCAGAAATATTAGCAATTTGTATTAATTCAAATACCGTTTTATTTCGAATATCCACATCTTTTAGATGTCCTAATGTTAAAAAAGTCTGGTTAAAATCTATAATTTTATTATCTTCATTTATTACTAAATAACCATCTGACATGCGATCTACAATTTTTTGTAAAGCAATAGGAGCAATGCTTAAAAATTTAAATTTAAAAATAGCCAGTGCATAGCAAACAATTGCAATCGTAAAAGAAATCGGTGTTACATAAATGGACATATTAAAAATATTATAAGTTCCCAAAATATTTATCACTACAGGAACCATAGTTCCCGTAATGATAAGTAAAGATTGTCTAGAGAAAAAGCCCGCATTTTTTATCGAAAACTTTATCAAATTTAATAAAGCAAACAATAACAAACCATAAGAGTAAAGTGTATGAACTGCCATATAAGGTCCAGAAACTGTATCATTTAAATATACAGAATAAGTGCGATAAAACAAATGATGAAAATCATTAGTCCATAATAATAACAGTGATAAAATTGGAACAAACAGTAAAATAGCATATATTCTTTTTAATTTAATTTTTGTTTTTGTAAAAACCATACTTGTAAAAAAGAAACAAACTGGTAAAAAACAAGTTCCAATATACACAAAATAATCAAAATAAATCGGATCAATTCCGCAAACGATTGGCTAAAACAATTTGAAAAAGCAAGCCAATATCACATATCAAAAGGCAGACCATTGTCAATAAAAAACAAGTTCTTAATTGACTTTTGGCTATTTTTTTATCAATTAAAGTTGCTAAAATTAAAGTTGCAACAAACGATAAAAGTAAAATAATAAAAGTAGAATAAGATGTTGTTAACATGAAAATTTCCTCCTTAGTTAAAGAAAAATCTAAAATTTAAAAAAATTAATTTGTTCAAAATATCGGATATATTTGGTAATATATTCTTTATCAATCATTGGCCAATTAAATCCTAATTGGGATAAATAAGAAGTGCTAAAATTAGAATCCATTAAGATATTACTAACAATTTTGAATTTTTTATTAGCATCTAACTCTGTTACAATACCAGTAATTTCGTTTTTTAAAATCGGATCTTTTAAAAACAAAGTTACCTTTTCTGAAAATTCTTTGTCAGTTACAAAATCTACCTTTATATTTAACTCATTTATAAATTTTACCAAATCTACAAAAGA
>CALXRJ010000030.1 GCA_944390615.1 uncultured Clostridia bacterium
AATATCTACATTTAATTTATTTCCTAAATAAGTAAGAAGAATGGAAAGAATACTGTTGCAGAAAAAGCCTGATATAAATACTTTAAAGTCAAATTCTCCTTTTAAAGTTCCTGAGATTCCTCCAAACACAGAATCTAGTGCTGCAATAATTCCAATGGCTAAATAACTTGAATAAGAATAAGATATAACTGGTATATTAATACCAACAATGGCTCCTAAAATACAACCTATTAAAATTGCTATAAATATCATTTTATCTTCCCCTCACTTTCTATGTTTCTGCTTCTACTTCTTGCATGTAATTGATTTCAAAATCTCCATCGAATTTGGAAATTTGAACTCTATTTTGTCTTTCAATTTCTGATTTAATACCACTGGTATTTAATAACTCTACATAACCGCCCTTTCCAAAAAGACTACTTTCTAAATAAGCACTGTTTCCAATTGCTTTTATGGTATAGGTACTTGTTCTTAAATATTTACTATTAATTTTGATGGATTCTCCTACATCTGCTATATCGGTTGTATTTACAATCCTTTCCTCATTAATGGAAATGGCTTCTGCACCGGCATCTTTTAAATAATTTACAATATAAATCAAGTCTTCCGCTCTGATCGGCTCTATTTGTTCCTCTTCTTCTAATTCTTCTTCTGTCTTTTCTGAAAATGTTATAATCACACCTTCTCCTTCTACATCTGTTTTTCCAAGTGCCATTTCTAAATTTTCTAATTCTGCTTCTAGTGTCGCTTTTGTTTGACTGTCTGATGTACTTTCTTCTTTGTAGGAGTTTAAGGTACTAATGGTTTCATCATATTTTTCTTTTGCTTCTTCATATTTTGTTTTCCAATTAGCAAGTTCTTGCCTTAATTCTGCTTCTTGCATAGTATCGATATTGGTCTCTTCTGTTTCTCTTACTACCTTAAATTGCATAAAAATAATCATAACTAGTAAAAAACAAACAATACCAATTGTAATGGTCATACTTATTTTCCCTTTTTTCATACTCTTTTTCGTTTATGTTAGTACTTTATTTTCTAACCAAACTTCCTCCTTTCCCATTTATTAAGTTTTGGATCCTAGCGAATTGTTTTAGCATATCGAAAAGTTATAACACCAGCATATTTGGGTATTTCTAGATTGGTACTTTTTCTTAATTCTACAATTTTGCCTAAGGTTCCAAAATTTTCTAAAATTCCTCCTGGTCTATCTAAAGTAGATAATAGTTCTGGAAGTCCGATCGCAGAAATCTGGATTGGTGAACTTATTTTTTCTCCATTTACTACAATTACATTTCCATCACACGATATGGCTGTTGTATTTACAATTCTTTGCCCATTGATGGAAATTGCTTCTGCTCCTGCATTTTTTAATTCATTTACAACAGATAATACATTTTCTGCATGAACAATTAAACTTTGTGCATCTAATAATTGTAAATCTGTTTGCCCATCTGTTAAAGTTACCATGATGCCTTCTCCTGTTACATCCGTATTTCCTAGTAATAGGTTATATTGTTTTATCTGATTTTCTAGTTCTTCTAGTTCCGTATTGCTACTAGTTGCTTGTTGTCTTGCTTGTTCCAACTCTTTTTCTGCTTTTTCTAATTCTGCATATTGATTTTCATATCTTTCTTTCATTTTTAATACTTGTGATTTTAAGTTACTCTCTGTTTGGTTTCCTGTAACTGTTGTTCCATTACTATTCACAGAATTAATTTGAACAACCATTCCAGCTGTTAATACAAAACACATAATTGCTAATATAATGGTTTCTATTTTTTTATTCATTTTGCCTTTCCTCCTCTCTTTATGTTTTGATTTTCTTTTTTTATTTAGTCTTTTATTCTTCTCTAAAGTATGGTTTAAAACCAGCACTGATATCTCCATTTACAAAGGCTATTCCGGATTTTCCTTCTTCATTTTCTAAAATCTTTTGTACATATAACATTTTGTTGGTTAAGTTTGTTTCATTTCCAATATGTATTCTTTTGTTTTTACTTTCTAAATATAAAACATAATCATTTTCGTTTTCTGTGTTGATTTCTGTAATAAGGCTGTCTACCTGAATTGTTTTTGCAGCTTCCATTATTTTGGCTATTTTATTTAGTTTTTCTAAATCCGCTGTTTTTAGTCTTTCTTTACTTAGCATTTCGTCTTCTGTTACCGATAAACCGTACTAATACCGGTACTTCTTTTTTTACAGTAGAATTTTCTAATATATAACCATTTTTGTCAATATAGGCATAACTGTTAATAAAATTGATTTGATATTTAACTTCTCTTTCTTCTACTAAAATAATAACCGTTCCTGGTAATTTTCTAGTTATCTCGACACTTTCGATATAAGTATTTTCTTTTATATTTTGGATAATGGAATCATTAAATCGAAATATGTTTTCTCCTCTTTTCAGACCTGATAAGCTTAAAATAGTGTCACTTGATACGGTTTCATTTCCTTGTACTTGTATATCTGTTATATTAAAAATTGGTGCTGTTAATGCAAATAAGATTACAATTGCAATTAATAAAATACTACTGAGAACAGCTAGTATTTTTTTTCTTGATTTTTTATTTTTTCTTTTTTTGTATTGATTAGAATTTTTATCAGTTGGATTTTCTTTTCCTTCTTTTTCTATTTCTTTTTCTGTTACTATTTGTTTTATTTTTTGATTGTTTTTCTTCTTTTTATTTTTCTTTTTTCTTTTTTTATCATTTTTTTGATTTTTTTCTTCTTTTTCCTCTTTTACATTGACCCCTATCACAATTTCGTGATTAAAATTAAAAATGTTTTCATCTTCTTGTTCTAAATGTTTTGAGGGATTTTTGGTTTGTAAATGTTTACCATTATTTTTACTAGCTTTTACATGGCTTTCTTTTCCGTTGATTCTTTTGGTTACATAGACCTTTTTTTCTCCATTTGTGTCATGATCAATTTCTTCATCTGAAAAGTATAAGGTTTTACCGTCTTTGTTAATATTCATTTTCTCACCTTCTTTTGCTTAAATATTTTACAATAAATGCAAAAAAATAGCAAGATTTTTCTTGCTATTTTTTATGAAACTTTCCACTTTATCGTTTCTTTTAACTATAAACCATATGGCAGAAAAGTCTACAATAGAAAATATATTTTAACTTATATAATCAATCAACTTCTCTACTTCTAATTCTAATTTTTCTCCTGTTAAATTATTTTCAAGTTCTACTGCATGACCCACTTGCTTATCTCCTATTACCACCATATAAGGAGTTCCTAGAATTTTAACGTCTTTTATTTTGGCCCCTAATGTGATATTTTCTCTATCATCTAAAATAACAGGAATACCTTTTGTATTTAATTTTTGATACAAATCTTCAGCAAATTTTTTCTTTTCTTCATTTTCTTGTTTTACTACAATTTGCAATTGATATGGTGCCATTGATTTTGGTAGTACAAACCCACATGGTGTATGGTTTTTGTCTTTTACTACACATTGTTCGTAAAAAGCTGCTAAAGTTCTGCTTACACCAATTCCATAACAGCCCATATAGTATAAAGCTTCTTTTCCTTCTGGATTGGTATATTTTCCATTCATCATTTCCGAATATCTAGTTCCTAATTGGAAAATATGACCTAATTCCATTGACCTGATTTCTTTTAAGTTGGTGATATCTTCTATTCCATATTCCTCTTTTAGATATTCCTTGTAGTCTTCTCTTTCTAATATTTCTGTATTTAAGCCAATTCCTGTTTTTTCATCATATAAGATTTTGTCTTCCCCTTGTTCTGATATTAGCATAAATTCTTCTGATTTTTTTCCTCCCATAGCTCCATTATCTGCTACAATTGGAATCACTTTTAGTCCTATTTTCTTAAATATTTCTAAAAATGCTTTTCTTACATTTTCATATGATTTTGCCATAGAACTTTCATCTACATCAAAACTATAAGCATCTAGCATTGGAAATGCTTTTCCTCTTAGTAAATATCCTCTGGTTCTAATTTCATTTCTGTATTTTTCTCCAATTTGGTAATAGGTTACTGGTAAGTTTTTGTAAGATTTTAATTTTTCTCTTGCAAATTCTAGCATAGCTTCTTCTCCTGTTGGTGCCAAGCAAAAAGTTCCTTTGTTGGATTCTGTAATTAACATTGTTCCATCATTTACATATTCGTCATATCTTCCAGAATTTTTCCAAATGGTGTCTGGCTGTAAAGTTGGTAGTAATACTTCTGTGCAACCATATTGATTTAAAGTTTGTACGATTATGTTTTCTATTTTTCTTCTCACTAAAAGTGGGATTGTGCCATAACCAAATAGTCCTGCTCCATATTGTACTAATTGGCCTGTTTGCAATAATATGCTTTGTCCTGGATACATTTCATCTAAATTGTTTAATTTGGTGGTTCCCATTCCTGTTTGCGATAATTTCATTTATTTTCTCTCCTATCTTTTTTCTTTTTTGCTTATTTTTCTTCTTCTGTTTTTTCCAAATTTTCTTGGGCTTCTTCTTTTTCTTCTAATAATTCATCTATTACTATTTGTTGATTTTCATCTAGTTTGTATCGCGGAAGCTCTGGTAGTTCCTTTAAAGTTTGATACCCAAACATTTTTAAAAATTCATTGGTTGTTTGATAAGACATGGGCTTTCCGGGCAAATCTAATTTTCCCGCTTCTTCAATTAAACCATATTCTATTAATTTATACATGGTTCCATCTACATTAACCCCTCTAATTGCTTCTATTTCTGCTCTTGATATTCTTGGATTATAGGCTATAATAGAAAGCGTCTCTAACGCTGCACTAGAAAGTTTGGGTTTATTTCTTTTGTCAATAATACGATAAATAGCATCATAATATTCTTTTCTGGTTGCTAGTTGAAAATTGTCTTCAATGGATACAATTTCTAATCCTCGATTTTTCATTTGATATTCTAAATTCATTTCTTTTATGATTTCTTCTATTTCGTCTTTTGATTTTTCTAAAACTAGACTTAAATCTTTTATGTTTACCTCTTTTCCTGCTGCAAAAAGAATTGCTTCTATGGTTCCTTTTACTTTTTCTTGTTCCATTCTATTTCCTCTCTTATTTTTATCCTATCTTTGTCATTTTCTGCTATGGATGTGAAATTCATGTTCTACTTCTTCTGCTATTTTTGCCTCTTCTCCAATTTGCTTGATAACTTCTTCATCATCCATCCCTTTATTATGGTATTGTCTAACTTTTTTTCCAATTTCTCCTCTATTGTAATAGTCTCCTAGTTTTTCATATTTCGCAAAACATTTATCTACTAATTCTTGCATATGATCTTTTCTTTCTACTAAAGTTTCATCTGGTTTTCTTTCTCTTAGTTCTTGTTCTTTTTCAATTTCTGCTTTATTTTTTGGCATGTTTTCTCTTACTGGATCTAATTTATATTCTATCGTATTGGTAGGTTGTTCTTCGCTTCCATAATAAGATTCGTTTCTAGAAACTTGTACAAAAGAGATATTTTTCGTTACATTATCTACTGGTGTTTTTCCATGTTCCATCCAATCTCTATTTTTGTCTACTGATAAAAACCAGTTTTCAGCAACTGCAAATTTTGTATTGACATCTGGAATTTTATATAGAGAAGTTCTCGTCATATCCATTTCTGAATCCGGCTTTTCTGCTTCAGCGCCATCTTCATAACGTTGTCTTCTTAGTTCTTGCTGTTTTCTTTGTTCAATTCCACCTAATTGAATTGGTTGTAAAATTTGTTCATCTAATTCTACGATGTCGCCACTATAAGTACATACAACAAAAGTGTCTTCTGCTTTTCTTTCTTTGCCATCTTTTGCCTGTAATTCTTTGGAGTCAACAATGGTCAAATAACCTGTTCGAAAAGCTGCTGCATTTAATCCTTCTGGCATTCTATTTTTTAATTTGTCTTCTATTTGCAGAATTTCCCACAAGTAACAGCCATTGATAATTTGGTCTAATGGTATTTTAGGCCTATGATCTATATTAATTTCATTTTTTAAATTTTTTAAACTATTTTTTTGTGGATTTTCTTTCTGTTCTACTTGGTTTTCTTGTGGCTTATTTTTTGGTTTATTTTCTTCATGCTCTTTACTAGCTAAATCTCTTCCTTCTCCCGCTTTGGTTGTATCACTACTAGAGGTGCCTTCTACTTCTTTTCGGTTTCTTTCTCTTTCTTGTCCTTTTGCTATTTGTTGTTTCAATTGTTGCTCATTTAATGCAATATCAGAGGACACTTCTAATGGTGTTTTTCTTTTACCATTTTTATCATAACTCTCCCAAGCAATAAATCTTCCTCTATCATCATAAATAAGATTTACTTCTTCTCCATCTTGTGTTTCATTAATTAAGAAAAGATGACTTGCTCTGGGTTCTCCTGTTTTAAGTCCTTTTACTTGGTAGGTAAATAATCCTATTTCTTTGCAAGCTTCCTTATTTACCACAATATGTTTATACATATCTTCTTTTGCTTCTCTTTCTCTTAAATCTATTAATAGATATAAAATTTGTTCATTTGATACCTGTCTTTCTTTTGCCATGAGAACACCTCCTATAAACTTTCTGCTATCAAATCATAATCACTTACTGCTGTTACTTGACACTCTATAAATGAATTGATTGCTTTTTCATTTTTTTTATTTCTTTTGATATATACAATTCCATCTTCTTCTGGTACATCTTTAGATGTTCTTCCTATAAAATATTTTCCATCAAAAGAGGTAGCTTCTACCAAAACTGTTATTGTTTTTCCTAAGTTCTCTTCTAATTTTACCTTAGAAATGTCTTTTTGTAAAGTCATTATCTTTCGTTCTCTTGCTTTTTTGGTTTTATAATGGATTTGGTTTGCCATTGCCGCTGCTGGTGTGTTTTCTTCTTTGGAATAAGGAAATACTCCTAATTTATCAAATTTAGTTTTTTTGACAAATTCGTATAATTCGTCAAAATTTTCTTGTGTTTCTCCTGGAAAGCCTACAATTAAGCTAGTTCTTAATGTTACTTCTGGAATTTGGTTTCGTATTTTCTCTATTAGTTGTGTTAGTTTTTCTTTGGATGTTTTTCTGTTCATTTTTTTCAAAATTTCGTTAGAAACATGTTGTATCGGAATATCAAAATATTTACATATTTTATCATTTTCTTTTACTGTTTGGATGAGTTCTTCTGTGATTCCTTCTGGATAACTATATAAAAATCGGATCCATTTTATTCCTTCTATTTGGCTTATTTTTTGTAATAATTCTGCTAACATGCTTTTTCCATATAAGTCAATTCCATATTTGGTGGTATCTTGTGCAATGACAATGATTTCTTTTATCCCTTTTTCGGCAAGCATTTTAGCTTCTTGCAAAATGTCTTCTAGTGGTCTACTTACAAATAATCCTCTAATATACGGAATTGCACAATAGGTACATAGATTACTACAACCTTCCCCAATTTTTAGATAGGCATAATTTTCTCCTGTTGAAATGGTTCGTTCTAAATATTCTTGTTCTTGAAACATAGGTAGCTTTTTTATTTTTTGTTTTGCATCTTTTTCTTTTTTCGGCTGTTTTGGCAAAAGTGATTGTTTCTCTATTCTATTTTTGTTTTCTTTTTGCAAAAGTTCTTCTATTTTTTCCCATAATTTAGGGTAATCTTCTATTTTTAAAAATAAATCAACTTCTGGAAGAGATTTTATTAAATCTTGGTAATATCTTTGTACTAAGCATCCCATAACAATTAGATACTGGCATCTTTTCTTTTTATATTCTGCCATTTCTAGTATTGTATGGATTGCTTCCTCTTTTGCTGATTCAATAAAACCACAGGTATTGATAACAATTATGTCAGCTTCTTTCTGATTATTGACAATGCAAAATTGGTGTTTTTTAAATTTACCTATAGCTACTTCTGTGTCGATTAAATTTTTACTACAACCTAATGATACAAATCCTACATTCATTTTTTTACTCCTTGGAATCATTGATTCTTAAGTCTTTTTGGCATCAGTGCCAAAAAGATTTAGGCTTCAATGGTTTAATCGATATTTTCATCTTTTATATAATATTTTGTTCCTAACATTTTATCTGGTAAATATTGTTGTTCTACATAATGACCTGGAAAATTGTGTGGATATAGATAACCTTGATGATAACCTAAAGCTTCCATTTGTTTCACTGGTGCATTTCTAATATGCATTGGAATTTCTCCTGTGTCTTTATTTTCCACATCTTCTAATGCTTTATCAATGGCTAAATAAGCAGCATTGGATTTTTTAGAGGTTGCTACATAGATGGCTGCTTCTGCTAATATGATCCTGGCTTCTGGCATTCCAACCATATTAACTGCTTGCATGGCAGAATTGGCTACAACCAATGCATTCGGGTTTGCCATTCCTACATCTTCTGAAGCTGCAATGACAATTCTTCTTGCTAAAAACATCGGATCTTCTCCTGCCTTTATGGCTCTTGCTAAATAAAATATGGCTGCATCTGGGTCTGATCCTCTCATAGATTTTATAAAGGCACTAATGTTATCATAATGGGAATCTCCATTTTTATCAAATACTGCCTTTTTCTCTTGCACACAATTTTTGATTACTTCGTCTGTGATGTTTATCATACCATTGGAATCCATTTCTGTGGTAAGTACTGCTATTTCTAAAGAATTAAGGGCAGTTCTCACATCTCCATTTGAAATGGTACTTAATTTTTTTAAAGTTTCATCTTTTATATGGATATGATATTCGCCAAGTCCTTCTGGTTTTTCTAGTGCCATTTTCAAAATTTTATAAATGTCTTCTTCGTTTAATGGTTCTAATTTTACTACCATGGAACGAGAAATTAAAGCTTTGTTTACCTCAAAATAAGGATTTTCTGTTGTTGCTCCAATTAAAATAATGGTTCCGTTTTCTACAAAAGGAAGTAGTGCATCTTGCTGCAATTTATTAAATCGATGGATTTCATCAATAAAAAGAATGGCTTTTCCAGTTGGGTTGAGCATAAAATTTTTCGTCTCTTCTATCACTGCTTTAATATCAGCAACGCCTGCTGTTACTGCATTAATCTTATAAAAGCGATATTTCGTTGTTTCACTAATCACTTTAGCTAAAGAGGTTTTTCCACATCCAGGAGGGCCAAACAAAATAAGGCTAGAAAGTCTATCTGCTTTTATGGTTCTATATAAAATTTTATCTTTTCCTAAAATATGTTCTTGTCCAACATATTCCTCCAATTTTTTGGGTCTTACTCTATAGGCTAGTGGTTCATTTGCATTCATTTTTATTGTTTCCTCCCTTTCCATTTTTTCTTATATTTTTTGGTAAAATAATTTTCTTATAAAAATTATTGGATTAGCATGGCATCTCCAAAACTAAAGAAACGATATTTTTCTTGTACTGCTTGGTGATATGCTTTTAAGATAAATTCTTTATCCGCAAATGCCGAAACTAGCATTAATAAAGTTGATTTTGGCAAATGAAAATTGGTAATTAAAGCATCTATACATTTAAAGGAATAACCTGGATAAATGTAAATTCCTGTATCTGCTTCAGTAGGTTGTACCAATCCTGTTTTTGGGTCTGCTATGGTTTCTAATACTCTACAAGATGTGGTTCCTACTGCAATTACTCTTTTGCCACTTTTTTTTGTTTCATTTATTTTTTCTGCATCTTCTTGTTTCATATAAAAATGCTCTGTATGCATTTTATGGTCTTCTATGTTTTCTTCTTTTACTGGTCTGAAAGTTCCGATTCCTACGTGCAAAGTTACATTGGCAATTTTTATTCCTTTTTGTTCTATTTGTTCCAATAATTCTGGCGTAAAGTGTAACCCAGCTGTTGGTGCTGCAGCAGAACCTTCGTATTTGGCATAGACTGTTTGATATCTTTCTTTTTCTTTTAGGCTTTCATGAATATAAGGTGGAAGTGGCATTAATCCGATTTTGTCTAGTATTTCGTTAAAAATTCCTTCATATTTAAATAAGACTTTTCTGGTTCCACCTTCTAAAACATCTAAAATTTCGGCTTGTAATAGGCCATCTCCAAAGATTACTTTGGTTCCTGGTTTTAGTTTATTTCCTGGTCTTACAATACTTTCCCAAGTATCTCCTTCTAGTTGTTTTAGTAAAACAAATTCTACATTAGCTCCTGTTTCTTTTTTACCATATAATCTTGCTGGAATTACTTTGGTATTGTTCCTAACTAAGCAATCTCCTGGTTCTAAGTAGTTTATGATATTTTTAAAAACTTCATGGGTAATTGTTTTTTCTTTTCTATTTAATACCATAAGTCTTGATTCGTCTCTTTTTTGGATTGGTACTTGTGCAATTAGTTCTTCTGGTAGTTCGTAGTCAAATTCTTCTAGTTTCATTTTGGGGTATTTTTCCTTTCTCTTTTTTCTTTCTAATTTCTATATTTTACTACAAAAATCAAGTATTGTCAAAAAATGAATTTGGGGACAGAGAAAAAATATATATTTTTTCTCTGTCCCCAAATTTATCATCTATTCAATCTATCTTTCCTCATCTTCCAAACTTTTCTTTCTTTCGCCCCAAAAATATTTATCTTGTATTTCTCCCAAAGGTGTATAGCCTAAAGTTTGTTTTTGATCATCATGGAAATCACTTCCACCACTCATGCATAATCCTTTTTCTTTGCAAAAACCTTCTAAATATGCTACTTGCTCTCGATTATGTTTGGTATGAACACATTCTATGCCATCTAAAATTCCTAATTGATACATTTGGTTTAAAAATTCTACATTATTAACAGATTTATATTCAAATACATGAGGTAATACGACAATTCCACCAGCCTGATGAATGTCATCTGCTATTTCTTGTGCTGTTGGCAAGTTTTCTGTGACATCTATATAAAATGGACTTTGTGGATTGGTTACATGTCCTAGCCAAAAACTATTTTTTCTGTCTTTTCCAAGAATCGTATCTAATATTTTATCATTTTCTTTATGTTTTTGCATATCTGCCTTTATGATGTCATTGGCTTGTTCACCTAAGCTTTGTATTTTTAAGCCTGGCGTTAATTTAATGTTTAGCTTTTTACAAACAGACTTAAAAAATGCTAAGCGCTTTTCTTGTATCTCAATTAATTCATACTCACTTCTTCTATCAATATATTTTGAATGTTTTAGTCTTTCTATATCAAAATCATAACCTAGCATATGAAAATTTTTTTGTTGATAAACAAAGTCAAATTCAATTCCTGTTATCATTCTTCCACTAAAACATTCTCTTAGCTGTCTATTTTTCAATTCTTCGTAGGCACCTAATACATTATGGTCACAAAAAGAAATTGTATGAATCTTCTTATTTTCTGCCATTTGTAAAATTTCTTTTACTGTAAATTTTCCATCTGAATGGTTCGTGTGAATATGTAAATCAATCATTTATTCTTCTCCTATCTTAAAATCTAATTCTTCTTCTGGAACTCCCATATGGATTCCATATTTTTCTTTCCTCCCTAAGTGGCTTTATTATATACCATTTCACCTGAAAAAGCAACTATTTTTGATATTTTTGGGGACGGAGGAAAAAATATCACCCAGTCTTACTCATAATATCTCTCTTCATCTTCTTAATAATTTTTTTCTCCAACCTAGAAATATAACTTTGCGAAATACCGTAATTCATCTGCTACTTCCTTCTGTGTTTTTTCATTACCACCATTTTTCAAACCAAACCTCATTTCCATAATATTCTTTTCTCTTGCATTTAGTTTGCCAATCGATGCCTTTAACAAAGTTTTGTCCACTTCATCTTCAATATTTCTGGATGTCACATCACTTTCTGTTCCCAAAATATCAGATAAAAGTAGTTCATTTCCATCTTGGTCTTTATTTAGTGGTTCATCTAGTGATACCTCTCCTTTTAATTTATTGGTTCTTCTTAAATACATTAGGATTTCATTTTCAATACATCGAGATGCATAGGTTGCTAGTTTAATGTTTTTGTCTGCTTTAAAAGTATTAACACCTTTGGCTAAACCTATTGTTCCAATGGAGATTAAATCTTCAATTCCAATTCCTGTATTTTCAAATTTTTTAGCAATATAGACAACTAATCTTAAGTTTCTTTCTACTAAAATTTGTCTTGCTTCTAAATTATCCTCTTCTGATAATTTTTGTATGTAAATCTGTTCCTCTTCTTCTGGCAGTGGTGGTGGGAGTGTCTGTGCTCCTGCTATATAAAAAATCGGTTCTTCGAAGACTTCTTCGTTTTTTATATATTTCACATAGAGTGAATTTACATTGCTTTTTAGTATGTCTACCAAATTCATATTTTTTTGCCTTGCTATTTTGTAACAAAGCTTCCTCCTTTCTGCTTTTGTCCCTTTAGGGCAATTTTTTTAGTTTAATACGTCAATTCCTAATAAAGCACTGTATTCCTCTTTTTTACTAAGTTTTTTGTTATACATCCCAATGATTATTTTATCCACTTTTTTTACTTCCTCTGCTTCTTCTAATTCTACTCCATCTGCCTTTAATCCTAATAGCATTCCATTTTGTTTTCCTAAAGAGGTAAATGGTATCACTTTCAGTTTTGACATATACTCATTTTTAATATTTTCTGGAATTTCCTCTAAATCACCTCCTAATATTTTTTCTATGTTATCTAAAATTTCTTTTGGAACAGCATCTTGTAAAAGTGTATGTTCTACCACAATAACTGGTATATTGGTAATTGGCTCTTTTAGCAAATTTCCTGTATCTAACATTGCTATGGTTTTGATTTCTTTTCCATTGAGCTTTATAGTAATTGGGCAAAACAAGTCTTTTTTCGAAAATTTTGCTTTTACCAGTTTAAAGGCTAAAATAACAACGATAAATGCGATTATGACACCGATGAGAATTGTTTTTAAGGTATAACTCCCTAGAATCATTCCATTTTGAATGGATATTTTTCCTGTATTTACCATGTAGATTACACTTAAAGCTGCTCCTCCAAAAACAAATGAAGTTAAGTAAAAAAATACCATCATTTTTAGCATTTCCTTCCATGTTTTCGGGGTAAATGCTAGATAAACCATAACAACAGATAATAATATTTTTAGGATAAAATTCCCATATAATTGATTTGGTATAAAATAGGATATTACTACATAAATAGCCCCCAAAAGGCTTCCACCGCGCTATTTTCAAAAATTTTACTTTTGTTTTGGCAATCACTCCTGTGGCATATAAAATAATAAAATTTAAAATAAAATTTTCTAAAAATAATATATCTATGTAAATTGTCATTGTCTCACCTAGGCTTATTGTACTACTTTTTCTTTAAAAAATTTGTCTTTTCTTATTGTAGAAAAAAAGAAATATTCTACAAAATTAGAATATTTCTAATAAATTCATTGTAAATTCTTGTGCTTTTAAACTAATATTTCTGTCATACTCTTCTTTTAATATTTCATTGTCTGAGATTACTCGAATATCAATGGCTGGAATATGATATTGATTGGCTATTGTATAAACAGCAATTCCTTCCATGTCTTCACAGAGAATATGATATTTTTGGTTTAAACGAAGCATCCAGTCACATTCTTTATTCCAAATATCTCCACTTCCTATCACGCCATAATGAATTTTTCCTTGTGTGTAACTACGCTCTATCTTTTTTACTTTTTCAATCAATTCTTCACTTGCCTTTTGCGGAACTAAACGGTCTTTTTCTCCTGCTAAATAATTGATAAAGTCCCAATCATCTAAGCTATATCCTTGCCCTTCTTCTTTATATTTTGTTAGGATGGAAGTTATGTTGATACATTCTGTCCCTACAACAATGTCTGATTGATGTATATTTTTTCCAAATCCTCCACTACATCCTTGATTTATGATGTAATCTGGTTTATATTTTTCAATAGCAAGTGTGGTAGCAGCTGCTGTATTGATTAAGCCTACTTTAGCATCACATAGGATGATATCATTTTTTAAGATTTTTCCTAAATAAAAAGTACAAAGATTGGCTTTTTCTATTTTAACTTGTTCTAGCCTTTTTATTAAAAAGTTTAATTCTACATCTGCCATCGCTGCTATGATTAATATTTTACTCATTTGATTTTTCCTCCTGATATTGCATTCGATGGATAATCTCTTCACACTTTTTATAAATATCTTGTGGATTAACATCCATTAATAACTTCTTGTCTTCCATCAATATTTCGCCATTTACAATTGTTGTTTCAACATTTACGGCTTTTACGTTATAGACGATTTGTGCTAAAATATTGTTATGCGGGTTAGTCATCGGTGTATGGTTTAAATTTAAAATAATTAAATCAGCAAGTTTTCCTTCTTCAATAGAACCAATTTGATTTTCTAGTCCTAATGCTTTTGCTCCATTAATGGTTGCCATTTTTAAAACTTCATAGGCAGGAAATTGCATAGGATCTTCTAAAAATCTTTTTTCAAGAAGTGCTGCTATTTTCATCGTTTCAAACATATCTATATTGCTTTCCCTTCCTCGCCCATCAGTTCCTAGTGATACACATATAAT
>CALXRJ010000031.1 GCA_944390615.1 uncultured Clostridia bacterium
CTATATTAATGGTAACATTATCTTTGGTAATAACCCCTTGTGGTGGGATATCCATGGTAAGCTCTTTTAAAAGAACTACTGAACTAACACGATCAATAAAAGGTAAAATAAAGGTAAGACCAGCTTCAGCGGTTTTATAATATTTACCAAGTCTTTCTATAATGTAAACTTCAGATTGATTTACTACCTTAATTGATTTGAAAGCAATAATAGCAATAAGAATTAGTAGTATAATTAAAAAAACTAACATAACAATACCTCCTTTTAAATTCTTTATTATTTTTATAATTTAAAAAATTAAAAAACGATTATGATAAAATATTATACTTCTGTTTTTACATTAGTAGGAGCTTTTATTTTTTCTACTTTTAATTTAACCCCATTGATACTAATTACCTTTATTTTAGCATCTTTTTCAATATATTCATCTGAAATTGCAGACCAAAGTTCACCTTGTACTTTGACTTGGCCAGTAGAATGAATACTGTCAATTGCTTCTAAAACAATGCCTTCTTTCCCTATAATGCTATAAACATTGGTAGGTTTTACATGAGGAGATTTTAGAAATTTTTTTACAAGTGGTTTAGTAAATACAATTAGTAAACTAGAGGAGATGACAAAAACAATAGCTTGGATTAAGAAATTATCAATAAATAAGCTTACAACAAGAGAAATAAGAGCTCCTATTGCAAACCAAAATACGAAAAATCCAACCGTAATGGATTCGATAATGATACATAATCCAGCAATGATTAACCAAAATTGCCACATAAAATTTCCTCCCCTTTTTATATAAAATAATTTACGAAATAGGTTAAATTTACAAATACATTTTCATTATAACATATTATACTAAAAAAATCAAATTTTTTGAGCTTTTTGTTCTGGTTGCACTTGCAGAGAAAAACATAATATCTTCTAAGCAATATTTATCTCTGTAAAATTATAATAAATAGCTAGGTTATTATTTAAAAAATATGAAAAAAAACTTGTAAATATACTAAAAAAATGGTAATATATTATATGTAAAAAGGGGGCAAAGCAAATGTTAATGCAAAACCTTAAAATAGAAGATAAAATAATGTTTGATGAGCCTATGAAAAAGCATACCTCATTTAAAATTGGGGGAATAGCAGATTTATTTGTAAAAGTAACAACCATAGAAGAACTAAAGATGGCCATAAATTATGCCAGAGAAAAAAATATACCAATCACTATTATAGGAAATGGAAGCAATTTATTAGTTTTAGATAAAGGAATAAGAGGACTAGTAATTAAAATAGAACTACAAGATTTAAAAATAGAAAAATTAGAAAAAAATGTTCAAGTTACAGTGGGGGCCGGCTACAAATTAATGGCATTAGCCATCAAATTAAAGCAAGAAGAAATTTCAGGGTTAGAAGAATTAGCAGGCATTCCAGGAAGTATGGGTGGTGCTATTTTCATGAATGCAGGAGCTTATGGAAAAGAAATCAAAGATATCAATTTATCTACCACTTGTATGGACTTAGCAGGAAATATATTAGAATTATCTAAGGAAGAACAAGAATTTTCTTATCGATCTAGTATATTTCAAAAAAAAGACTACATCATATTAGAAACAAAATTAAAGTTAGAATATGGAACAAAGCAAGAAATACAAGAAAAAATGAATGGCTATTTAAACCAAAGAAAAGAAAAACAGCCACTGGACTATCCATCAGCTGGAAGTTCGTTTAAAAGAAAAGAAGGGGTCATAACAGCAAAATTGATTGATGAGTGTGGCCTAAAAGGTTACCAAATAGGAGGAGCAAAAGTTTCAGAAAAACATGCAGGATTTATTATAAATTACGATCATGCAACAGCTAAAGATGTTTTAGATTTAATAAAATACATAAAAGAAAAAGTATACGAAAAATTTGGCATAAAAATAGAAGAAGAAATAAAAATAATAGGGGAAGAGTAAGAGTAGAAACCAACTAACAAAACACCATTTTTTATAACTTTAGAAAGGAATGAAAGCAAAAATGAAAGGAATATTTTACTGGTTTAAAGATAGCTCTAAAATGAAAAGATGGATTATGCTAATTCTAGTTGGCATTATATTTGCATCCTTTGGAATGGCAAATATGATAGTACCAACAGAAGCAATTACTTTTACACAAGCAGCAAAAATAATAGCTTACTTTGTAATAGGATTTACTTGTGTGGTAATAGGCTTAATTTATATCAATAAAAGAACTATGGAGCTATTTATAGAAGCAACAGACGATAGAATAGATAGTAAAGAAAAAGTAAATGTCAACTCTTTAATATTTAACAAAACCATTTATAACCAAGGACCTAAAATTGTTGTCATTGGAGGAGGAAGTGGATTAAACACAACCCTAGAGGGACTAAAAAAACATACAAGCAATATTACAGCAGTAGTTACAGTTTCCGATTATGGCGAAAATTTTGGTGCAAACAATGAAACTATGTTATATAGACAGTTTGAAGATATCAAAAATGGAATTGCTTCTTTAGCAGTAGAAGACAACAGTAAAATGAAAGAACTATTAAATTATCACTTCACAGAAGGTAGTCTAAAAGGGATTAGTTTTGCAGATTTATATTTTGCAGCCATGAATGATATTTCCAAAAGTTCAGCAGAAGCAGTCAAAAATAGTAATGAAATCTTTAAAATTTGTGGAAATGTTTTACCAGTTACAAAAGACAAAATGAAAATATGTGCTGAATTAGAAAATGGTTACCTAATAGAAGAAAAATCTAGAATTGCAGAAACCGTATATGATAAATTAACAAAAATCAATCGAGTATATTTAAATCCAACCAATTGTAAAGCTTTACCAGAAGTCATAGAAGCCATAAAAGAGGCAGATGGAATCATTATTGGACCAGGCAGTTTATATACTAATGTAATTCCAAACTTATTAGTAAATGGTGTATCCAGAGCCTTAAAAGAAACCAAAGCCATCAAATTATATGTATGTAATATCATGACAGAGCCAGGGTTAACAGACAATTATTCTGTAGCAGATCATATCAATGCGATTATAGAACATTGTGGAGAGGGCATTATTGATTATTGTTTATATGATACAGGAGAAGTTATACCAGAATTTATCAAAAAATATAATTTAGATGGAGCAGAACTAGTAGAACAAAATATAGAAGATATAAAAGACAAAAAAATAAAATTAATCAAAGAAAATATATCTGTTATAAAAGATGATTTTGTAAGACACAATAGTATGATTATAGCAGATACTTTAATCAAAATGATATGTGATGACTTAAAATTTAAAGATAAGCAAAATGAACCAGAATATATTTTGATGAATTCCAAACTGCAGGCAGATAAAGAAATAACAAAAGAAAATAAACGAAAAGCCAAAAACAAAAAAGAAAAAAACAAAAAAAGTTCAGAAAAACAAAAAAGTAAATTTGCAAGTAAATATAGTGACAGAATAGAATCCATAAAACACTCTGATGAAATGGCTGCCAAAAGAAAAAAAGCAAGAATGATCAAAAAAGAAACAAAAATTAACCACATAGAAGATAAGGAAAAAATAGAAGAAATGCTTAAGCAAAAAGAAGAAATTTTAAAAGCTTATCAAGAAAGCAAAGAGAAAAAAGAAATAATTAGACCAAAAGATTATGATGAAATCAGAAAAGAAAAAATAAATAAATTTAATAATGGAAAATAATATCCGTTATGTGGAGGGATACGAATGAAATTTGAAAAAAAAGACTTAGGGTTAGATACAGGATTACAAAAAGAATGGATCATAACAAATGGAATTGGAGGCTATGCCTCTTCCACGGTAATAGGAGCCAATACAAGAAAATACCATGGATTATTAGTGGCGCCACTTTCAGCTCCTGCCAGAAGAACCTTAATTTTATCTAAACTAGATGAAAGTATTATTTTAGATGGAAGAAAGCATGATTTATATACCAATGTATGCAGAAATTATATATCACAAGGTTTTAAATATTTAGAATCTTTTAGAAAAGAAATTTTACCAGTTTTTAAATATAAAGTTGAAGATACAGAAATAACCAAAACAATTTGCATGCAATATGGAAGAAATACAGTAGGGGTATATTATAAAATTAGAAATGGAAAGGCAAAAGCAAAATTAGAGCTTGCACCAATATTTAATTACAGAGACTTTCACAGCATGAATACAAATCATAATTTTGAAATTTCACAAGACATAAAGGGAAGTAAAATAAAATTGGTGATTGACAAAAACATATCTCATCCAGTTTATATGAAAATATCAGAAGGAAATTATATACAACATATCAATAATATATTTTACAATATGTTTTATATAGAAGAAGAAAAAAGAGGGTTTTTCCCAGAAGAAAATCACATTGTAAGTGGTGTATTTGAAATCGAAATAGAGCCAAATGAAGAAAAAGATATTACCTTTATTTGTTCGATGGAAGAAAATATAGATGAAATTGGATATAAGCAATTAATCAATAGTGAAATCATCAGAATGAACCACATTTACAATAACTCTTTATTAATTGACAATGGCAAAGAAAACAAAACCCAAAAAGAACGAGAAAGAGATGAATTAGTAAGGCAATATTTAATTGCTGCTGATAACTTTGTAGTTTATCGACCAACTTTTGGACTACACACGCTAATTGCAGGTTATCCTTGGTTTTTAGATTGGGGAAGAGATGCTTTAATATCCCTAGAAGGAATTTTACTAATTCCAAAGAGATATGATTTAGCAAGAGAAGTATTACTTACTTGTACAAGAGATATCAAATATGGATTATTACCAAATGGTTATTCAGAAATAGATAATAGTCCACTTTACAATAGTGTAGATACTTCCTTACTATTATTTGAACAAGTACAAAAATACTTAGAATATACAGATGACCACAAATTTATAAAAGAAAATATCTATCCAAAGCTAAAACAAATCATAGAAAATTATACAAAAGGAATTGAATTTGATGATAATAACATACATTTAGAGGAAGATGGACTCATTTCTTCTGGAACAGAAACTACACAAAATACCTGGATGGATGCCAAATATGGAGACTTTGCTTTTACCCCTAGAAACGGCAAGGTGGTAGAAGTAAATGCCTTTTGGTATAATAGCTTAAAAATTATGGAAGCATTAAGTAAAAAATACGAAAAAATCGGAAAAAGACTAATCAGTAAAAAATATGCCGACATGGCAGAAGATTGTAAAAAATCATTTAATCAAAAATTTTACAATGCCAGAAGAAAATGTTTATATGATGTAATTGGAGATAACAAAATAAGACCAAACCAATTATTTGCATTAAGTCTAACCTATCCAGTTGTAGAGCCAGATTCCGAAATGGCTAAAAACATCATAAATGTAGTAGAAAAGAAATTATTAAATAATTATGGACTAAAAACACTAGCAAAAGGTGAAAAAAATTATGTAGATATATACGAAGGAGATGGCTTCAGAAGAGACATGTGCTATCACCAAGGAATTACATGGCCATGGCTTCTTGGATTATATTACAACAGCTTAAGAAACATGAGAGCATTTGAAAATGACAAAGACAAAAGAAAAGAATTAACCACTAAAATACATGAATTCAAGAAAAAAACAGAAAAGACCTTTCAAAAAGAAATTACGCAATCAGGCTGTATTGGTTCTTTATCAGAATTATATGATTCAAAACCACCATATCTGCCAAAAGGAGCATTTGCCCAATGCTGGAGTGTTGCCGAAATTTTCCGCATCATTTTCGGCTAAAGGGGAGCCAAAGGAATCATTGGGACCGGGTCTTTTTGGCGCTGGCGCCAAAAAGACCCGGTCCCAATGGTCCTTAAATAGAGGTGAAAATTGTGAAAGTTGAAGATTTAGAAAAAGATTTGAAAAATGAAAATTTAAGATCTTTATATTTATTATATGGAGAAGAGAAATTTTTACTGGAAAATTCTTTAAAAAAAATAAAAAGTTTATTTGGTGAAACCTTACAAGGAATCAATTATGTGACAATTGATGACACAAACCTTCGGAGAAATCATATCAGATATAGAAACGCCCAGTTTTGGGTTTGACAAAAAGTTAATCATAGCTAAAAATACGGGATTATTTAAAAAAGAAGGAAAGAAAAAAGCAAAAAAAGATGAGCAAAACATCAAAACGAAATTACTAGATTATCTAAATGAAAATTTTGAACTGATAAAAGATTCAGTTATACTGGTTTTTGTTGAAAATGAAGCAGACAAATGTGAATTGATGCAATTTGTAGAAAAAAACGGAATTGTATGTAATTTTGAATATCAAAAACCAAATCAAATTCAAGCTAGATTAAAAGCCATTATCAATGCTTATCATGTTTCTATTGATATGCCAACACTAAGTTATTTGATAGAATGTTGTGGTACAGACATGCAAGACTTAATGAATGAGACAAGAAAATTAATTGAATATGCTGGTGAAAATGGAACTATTACAAAAGAAGCGATTGATCATTTAGCTATCAAAAAAATAGAAAGTGTTATATTTGATTTAACAGATAGTTTAGGAAAGAAAAACACAAAAGTTGCTATTGATGTTTTAAGAAATCTGATACTTGCCAAAGAACCAGTACAAAAAATTTTAATTACTTTATATAATCATTTTAAAAGATTGTATTTAGTGAAATTAGCGCAAGAAAGCAAAAAAGATATTATCTATGCCTTAGATTTAAAGCCCAATCAAACATTTTTAGTCAATAAATATAAGATGCAAGCAGGCTATTTTAAAACAAATGAAATACGAAGAATTTTAAAAGAACTTACAGAGTTAGATTATAAGTATAAAATTGGACTTATTGATTTAGAGGTTGGGTTTGAAGCCATACTTTGTGCTTATTGTTAGAAAGAAGGAAAAACATTATTCTAAACAATCTAGGATGATTTTTTATCAGAAAATCTTAATTAATTTAATAAAAATGTATAAAAAACCTTTTTTGGATAAAAATAATGGTAAATTATTTTTTTAAAAGAGGTTTTTTTCGTTTGAAAAATAGTATTAAAAATAAACCAACAGAACGGAGTGAAATTTTATGGTAAAAAAAATTTTAAATCATAGAATCATGGTATTTGGTTTTATCTTAAGTTTAGTTGTTGTTATGGCAGTAGTGGGCTTTTCAAAATATAGTGAAGTAGAGGCTTTATCCAAATATGGTTCACGAGGAGATGAAGTAAAACAAATACAAGAAAAATTAAAAAGATGGGGCTATTATAGTGGAAATGTAGATGGAATCTATGGTAGCCAAACATTAGCAGCTGTTAAATCTTTTCAACAAAAAAATGGTTTGACAGTAGATGGAATTGCAGGAGAAAAAACACTTGCTGCTATGGGAATTACCAGTTCTTCTAGTAGTTCAAGTGGTTCGAGTGGTTCAACCAATAGTAATTCCAGTAATGTAAATTTACTGGCAAGGCTAATTTATGGAGAAGCAAGGGGAGAATCTTATACAGGACAAGTTGCGGTAGGAGCAGTAGTTTTAAATCGAGTAAAAAGTAGTTCTTTTCCTAATACCATATCAGGTGTAATTTATCAATCAGGAGCATTTGATGCCGTATCTGATGGACAAATCAATTTAACACCAGACAGTACAGCTAAAAAAGCAGCACAAGATGCTTTAAATGGTTGGGATCCATCTTATGGAGCCATCTATTATTTTAACCCTTCAACAGCAACCAATAAATGGATTTGGTCAAGGCCCATGACAGTTACAATTGGAAAACATCGATTTTGTAAATAAAAAAAGCACATTTTTTGCGAAAATACTTGCAAAAGATGTGCTTTTTTTATATAATAACTAAAGTTTATTGGGGTGTAGCCAAGCGGTAAGGCAGATGGCTCTGACCCATCGATGCGTAGGTTCGAATCCTACCACCCCAGCCATCTAGTGATAATGCGAACAATATATAGTACTTTATACGGTGGGTTTGCTGTAAATGTAAAATTATAGCATTATCCCAAAAGGAAACCTAGTAAAATACTAGGCTTTTAACTTTGTCAAGTATTAAGAGAAGCTTCCTATAATACTTGATAAAGTCATTGTAAAGATAAAACTGAATACGAAGAAATTACCATATATATTATAAATAATTTTTAAAATAAGAAATAGGTGATTAGAGATTAAAACAAGACTTAATATATTTATTGATGAAAGCGGAGATTTTGGGTTTGTAAATGGTAGCTCTGAATTATATGGAGTATCATTTACAATACATGAAAGTGATGATTCGATAGTAGACGATTTAGAATATTTAAATAATAGATTAAAAAGAGCTAATTATGATGGTATGATACATCTTGCTGATTTAGTTGCTAAAAGAGGGGAGTATTCACATTTAAAACTTGAACAAAGAAAAAATATCTTTTGGGCAATATTTTACTTTTCTAAGAGAGTTAAAGTGAAAATACATACTATTGTAATTGACAAAAGATTTAAAAATAGTAAAGCTCAATTGAATAGAGAATTAGCCATTGAAATAAATAATTTTTTTGAATCTATAAGTGATTATATGAAGCAGTTTGAAAAAGTTGTTGTTTATTATGATAATGGACAAGAAGCATTAGGAGCAATTATTGATACATTATTAATTACTAAGAATAACATTGAACATCGAATTGAATTTGACCATAAGGAAAAAAGATTGTTTCAAGTCTCTGATATGTTAACGTTTATTGATAAAATTGTATATAAACATAACCATAATATTCCTCTTACAAAAGCTGAAAAATATTTTTTTAGTGTAAAAGACATTTTAGGAATTATAAGGCAACTAAAAAATAAAAGATTGTAATATAATGATTTGTATAATAATATTGTTATTAATAATAAAAAGCCATTCGTATGAATGGCTTTTTGCGACGCTCTGCGTCTACACGGGTTTGGTCCTTTTGAGACCAATACAAATAATATTATTTATAATATATATTATTCATTTAACTAATTAAATTATACACTAAATTTTAAAAAATGTATATAGTTTTTTTTAAAAATTTACAAAATCTATATAATTATGATATATTAATAGTGTTATATAACAAAAATAATAAAATAAAGGAATTAAAAGATGTTTAAAAATAAAAAAGTAATAATATTCGATATGGATGGAACTTTAATTGATTCTATTGGAATATGGAATATTACTGATGAAATATTAATTAAAATATTATCTGGAAAAGAAAAAATTGATATTCAAGATA
>CALXRJ010000032.1 GCA_944390615.1 uncultured Clostridia bacterium
GAAGCTGGTCTTACCTTTATTTTACCTTTTATTGATCGTGTTAGTTCAGTAGTTCTTTTAAAAGAGCTTACCATGGATATCCCACCACAAGGGGTTATTACCAAAGATAATGTTACCATTAATATAGATACAGTTGTGTTTTATCAAATCACAGACCCAGAAAAATCCGTTTATGAGATTGCTAATTTAAAGAAAGGTATTGAGTATTTGGCCATTACAACCATTCGTGATATTGTTGGTAAAATGGATTTAGATGAGACTTTTGGTTCTCGTGATAATATCAATTATCAACTTCGTTCTATCTTGGATGAAGCAACTGATAAATGGGGTTGTAAAATCAACCGAGTAGAAATAAAAGATATTAACCCCCCAGCAGATATCAGAGATGCCATGGAAAAACAAATGAATGCAGAACGTAATAAAAGAGCTTTAATTCTAGAAGCAGAAGCACAAAAACAATCTGACATAACTGTTGCAGAAGGTAAAAAACAAGCTGCTATCTTAGAAGCAGAAGCAGAAAGTGAAGCACAAATCAGAAGAGCAGCCGGTGAAGCTCAAGCAATAAAAGAAGTAGCTGATGCAAAAGCGAAAGAAATTGAAATGATTTATAGTGCTATGAAAAAAGCAGATCCGGATGAGACATTAGTTCAATTAAAATCATTAGAAGCTTTAGAGGAAGTTGCCAAAGGTGATGCTAACAAAGTATTTATTCCATTTGAAGCAACCTCTGCTTTAGGTAGTTTAGGTGCTATTAAAGATGTTATGACAGACGATAAGCCTAAAAAGAAAAAAGATAAAGAATAAAAAATAAATAGTAATGTTTTATAAATCTAATAAAACATTACTATTTTTTATTTGTATGTTAAAATCTTCTACAACATCCTCTACCCCAATTTGTTCTTCTACATCCACAATTATGATTATTTTCATTACTCTCTTCACTTTCAGAATTTAAACAATTGCTATTGACTGTTAATAAATCTTGACTATTCCCATTGTTGCATTGACAACTGATTCTAAGTAAGTCATTGTTATCATTATTTGAATTACTATTTTCGTTATTATTTTCCCAATTATTGAAGCAATTTCTCCATCTTGGGCATTGATTGCAATGTTCAAAAAATCTTTCACAAATCAATCTTATAATCCTTACAATAGCAGCAGTGATAAAGGCTATAATGGTATAAATAATAATCGCAATTAATCCAACTGCTAAATCTGAAAGAACACCTGTTGCAAATAATACAAATAAAATGATTAAATAAACAGCAAAAAATGTAATCGCAACTAATATAGGAGAATGTAATATTTTTTCTAATACAATGGCAAGAAGAATGGTGGCAAGTGGTAGAGCGAAAAATATTAGTAAACTCATAATATATCTCCTTCTATTTTTTTATATATATTATGAATCATTCTCCTTTTTTGTTAATATATTTTTCTTTACTAGTTGTATCATTCTCTCACAGGATTCTTCATTGTAATCATTATAAAAAACAAAATCGAACTGTTTTCGTAATTCTTCATTTTTTTGCATCGTTTTGATATGTCCTTCTATTTCTTGTAATCTTAAGTTTTCTGCTTCTTGACTCAAATTTCTTTTTTTTAATTCTTTTTTGGCTTGTTCTACATCTTTCGGTATAATATAAATAGAATAGACCTGTTTTCCTTTTTGTTTGAAATCTTTTATCCATTCATAATGAAGTTCTGTAACACTGTTAATCTCTTTTTTTAAATATCTCTTACTATAACCATATTCTTCACCTAAAAACTCATAATAAGCAAACATTTCATTTTTTTCTACTAATTTTTTGAATTCTTCTTTTGTAACAAAATTCTTATCTTTTCCTTTTATTTCACCTTGCCTCTTTTTTCTTGTTGTATAAATTACCATATTTTCTAAGTTTGTATTTTGAATTAATAAATTTTTATAATATGATTTGCCACAACCAGTTATTCCAGATAATGTTATAATCATTGTTCCCTACCTTCTATTTTTTTATTTCCGTCCTCTTGTTTTTTACTAAATTTTTCTACTTCTTGAAAGATTTCTTCAAAATATGCTTCATTTCCTTGATATGGAAATTTGGTTTTTCCTTGTCTTATTATATCAAATCCTTCTTGCAATGGCACTTTTATGATATTTTTTACTTCTTCTTTTTGTAATTTTTTTGGTGATTTTAGATTTATTTTAGCAGCATAAAATTGAATAAAAAATTTTCTGTCTTTGCCAAATACAAGTGGAACTTCTTTTTTTATTTTTTTAATTTTTTTGATTTTTTTCTTTTTAATTCCTAATTCTTCTTTTAGTTCTCTTTTAGGTGTTTTTTTTCCTTTTTCTTTATTATCTCTATGTCCTGAACATAAATCAATTGCCCCTGGTGTTAGGTTCGTTTTATCTGACCTTTGTTCTAATATTAATTCTCCATCTTTGGTAATCACAAATATGGCAATTCCTTTTAACCACAAATTTTGCATTTTTTCGTAACTACTTTTTATTTTTCCTACTTTATTTTTATTTTCATCATAGACATAATAATAAATTTCTTCTTCGTTTTGAGATTTTTTTGTTGTTTCTTCTTTTTTATAATTTCTTAAATTCTTCTGAAATTCGTTCATTGTTAGGCTATGCTAGCTTTTTTCCCTGCTAACTAAGCTTCCCCCCTTTCTGCTTTTTTGTTTATTCTCTACTTTTACTAAAAATAATCCATAAGGTGGCAGAGTTTTTCCAGCTTTTTCTCTTTTCCCTTCTAGTAAAATATTTTTAATTTCTTCTGGTTCTATTTTTCCGAGTCCTACCTCCACTAAAGTTCCTGAAATGATTCTTACCATATTATATAAAAATCCATTTCCGTGTAAGTTCTATTACAATTCTCTCATTTTCTCTCTCATAAACCTTTGCTTGAAAAATAGTTCTTACACTACTTTTTCTACTTGTTCCACTTGCTTTAAATGCCTTAAAATCATGTTCTCCCTCGAAATATTTGGCTGCTTGTTCCATTTTCTTAACATCTAATTTTTGTGGAATATAATATTCTAAATTTCTATAGAGAGCTGATTCTGTTTGGGAATTATTGATTACATAACGATAGGTCTTTTTCTTACAACTTAATCTACTATGAAATTTTTCATCTACTTCTTCTGCTTTTACAATTCGAATTGTTTTTTTTAGTTTGGAGTTAATGGCAATTGCCATTTTTTCAATCGGAATATTAGAATTTGTTTTAAAATTAGCCACTTGCCCTAAGCTATGAACTCCGTGCATCTGTTCTTCCTGATGCATTTAATTCTACGATTTCTCCTGTTACTCCTTCAATTGCTTTTTCAATGGTTCCTTGTATATTTAATTTGGTTGGCTGTTTTTGCCAGCCATTATAATCTTTTCCATCATATTCTATGGTTAATTTGATATTTCGCATAATGCTTCTTTCCTTTTTTGACGAAAAGACCAAATATTTTTATACTTGGTCTTTTGTTTTCTTATTTTTAAAATTCGTGATTTTTTCTTTTATGATTTCAACAAATCCCTTATTATTATTTTCTTTTTCAGGGAATCTTTTGGTTACAATATTGCTAATTAAGATTTTCTTTAATACTTCTTCTCTAACATCTGCAATCAAAGTTCCATCTTTTGCTACAGAAATTTTTCCTGTTTCTTCTGAAACAACCACTGCTATGGCATCTGATTCTTTTGAAATTCCGATTGCAGCTCTATGTCTGGTTCCTAGTTCTCTAGCAATATCTGTATCTCCAGCTAAGGGAAGCATACAGGCTGCTGCTGCGATTCTATTATCACTAATGACAACTGCTCCATCGTGTAAAGGTGTATTGGGAACAAAGATATTAACTAACATTTGAGGAGATACTTCTGCATCAATTTCTACTCCTGTTGCTATAATATCTTTTATTTTAATATCTCTTTCTATTACAATTAATGCCCCTGTTCTACTTTTTGAAAGTTCGGTGGCTGCAATGGCTATTTTATAAATATCCTCTTTCGTACGTGTTGCTATGTCTTTATCCATACCAAATAATTTGGTAAATTTATTGGTTCCTAGTTGCTCCAAAGCTCTTCTTATTTCTGGTTGGAAAATGATAATTAAAAGGATAACTCCCCAATTCATAACAGCTGATAATATGTAGTTTAATACATTTAAATTTAACCATCCACTAAGCCAAGTTGCTATAACCAATAAGGCAATTCCTTTTATCAATTGCCACGCTCTAGAATCTTTTACTATTTTTAATAAATTATAAGCTAAAAAGATGACTAGCGTTATATCTATGATAACTGTTATTAATCGAAATGGATTTTGTTGATATAGCTGAATATAAGTTAGTATATTTTCTTTTATATCTCCTAACATATTTTATTCTCCCTTTTCGTTTATTTTAAGCAACAAAATATGAATAAAAATAGTATACACAAGTTGCACATACAGATAAAATCATTAAAATAGCAAGTAGTCCTGCCATTATTTTTACAGCAAGTTGTCCTTTATTTATTTTTAACTTATTAGTTTTTATTTTATTTTCTTTCATATTTTTCCTCCTGCAAATTTTTTTACAACAATATTATACCACTTTTTATATTTTTTGCAATAGGTTTGACTTGTTAAGTTTTGGGAGAAATCTTGAAAATGTATTCTATTTTTTCGGTTGCCAAATCTGCTTTTTCTTTGTGATTGGCATATATGGTAGCGATGATATCATTTTGCATTACCTTATCTCCTACTTTTTTATTTAATACAATTCCAGCTGCCATATCAATTTTGTCTTCTTTTTTGACTCTTCCGGCACCTAAATAACATGCCAATTTTCCAATTTCTTCTGCATTGATTTCTTGAATGGTACCTGATTTTTTGCTTGTTACTTCTATTTTGTATTTTGCTTGTTCAAATTTTCCGGTATCTTCCAAATAGGAACTATCTCCTCCTTGATTTTGTACCATTTGCTTGAATTTTTGAAAGGCAGTTCCATTTTTTATGGTTTCTAACATTTTCATTTTGTTTTCTTCGATATTTTCACCATGACCTGCTAATTTTATCATTTGACTTCCAATTTCTAGTACAATGTTTTTTAAATCTTCTGGCAT
Organism: uncultured Clostridia bacterium; assembly: GCA_944390615.1. Classification (GTDB taxonomy): domain Bacteria; phylum Bacillota; class Clostridia; order TANB77; family CAG-508; genus CAG-269. The sequence goes on from CALXRJ010000032.1 coordinate 5,096, forward strand.
ATGATTCCCTTTTAAGAAATGAATGGCTTCTATCATTTCTAAGGTATTTCCTACAGCATATCCGATTGGTTCATCCATAGGAGTAAATACACTTTTTACTTCTAAGTTAGCAAGAGCTCCTAGTTTTTCCATTTTGTCTGCTAAAAGTTTGGCATCTTCTAAATTTTTCATAAAAGCCCCTTTTCCATAAGTGACTTCTAATACAATTTTATTGGCTCCTGCTGCTATTTTTTTGCTCATGATACTAGATGCAATTAAGGGAATATTATCTACACAAGATATCGCATCTCTTAAGGCATATATCTTTTTGTCGGCTGGTGCAAGATTTGCGGTTTGACCAATCATGCTGATTCCAATTTTATGAACATATTCTTTAAATTGCTCCATATTGACATTTGTGTTATAGCCTGGTATTGCTTCTAGCTTATCTACTGTTCCGCCCTGTAAATCCTAGTCCTCTTCCCGACATTTTAGCAACTGGAATTCCAAGTGATGCAATCATGGGAAGTAATACAATTGATACTTTATCTCCAACTCCCCCTGTGCTATGCTTATCGACTACCGCTTCTCCAAATTCCGATAAGTCTAGAACTTCTCCGGAATGTGCCATACTAAAGGTAAGTTCATATAATTCTTGGTCTGTCATTCCTTGTATATAAATTGCCATAATTAGAGCTGCTGCCTGATAATCTGTGACTTCTCCTCTGGTATATCCTTGTACGAAAAAATCAATTTCTTCTTTACTTAAAACTCCTTTATCTCTTTTTTTAGCTATAATATCTAAAATATTCATACCTTTTGTCTCCTTTTTCTTAAATAAAATGTTTTATAAAAGACCTTCTATGTAAAGGACAAGGTCCATATTCTTTAATAGCGGCAATGTGTTTGGCTGTTCCATATCCTTTATGAGAGCCAAAACCATACTGAGGATATATTTTGTCCCATTCTCTCATAATTCTATCTCTTGTCACTTTTGCAATAATAGAAGCTGCTGAAATAGAATAACATTTAGCATCTCCTTTTATGATAGATTTGTATGGAATTCCTAAAGTATCAATTCCATTTAAAGCATCTACTAATATAATATTGGGCTTAACCTCCATTTGCTGGATTGCCATGGTTAACCCTTTTTTAGTAGCTTGTAAAATATTGATTTCATCGATTTCATCTTGATACACAATTCCTACTCCATAGCTGATAGCTTCTTGTGTTATCATGTCATATAATTTTTCTCTTTTATTTTCCGATATTTTTTTCGAATCATTAATTCCTTCAATCATAGAATCTGAAGCTAATATGACAGATGCTACAACCACAGGGCCTGCTAGTGGCCCTCGTCCTGCTTCATCGATTCCGGCAATATATTTTACTCCTTTATTGAAAAATTCTGTTTCCATTTCTTTTAATTTTATTATTCTTGCTTCTTCTTTTTCTTTCATGACAACTTTTCTCCTAGTTCTGTTTCTCCCTTAAATACTATATTTTTTATTAGATATCGGATTCTCCTAATTCTGCTTGTATGCTAGATAAAGTATAGTATGTGTTGTTATGATACTCGATTCCTGGCTGATATAGGATTTCTAAATTATTATAATCTGCTGCATTATAGATTACAACATAGTCTCCATTATTGGTTTCTTCTACTAATTCCTCTAATCCCATGTCTTCTAATGTTTCTTTTGTGATTTCATAACATTCACAGCCATTTTCATTGTTGATACTGCTATCTACTTTGGAAATAATAGCATTTTCATCACTTGGTACTGACATATTATATTTTTCTAAATATAGTTCCTTTCTTTTGGCACTTTTATCTTCTTCCTCCCAAATTTCAGCATTCACTTCTTCTGCATATACTTTTGCCTTTGCTCTCATGGTAATCATATTGGTCATTAGGTTTTCTATTTTTGCTTTTCTTATTAACCTAATCCCTCCTACTAAGGAAATACCAGCAATAATAAGTATGATGATAATCATACCAATCAGTGCTATCATGGACATTCCTTTATTTCTTTTTAAATATAACATATCTACTTACTCCTTATCTTTGCTATAATTTCTTCTATATCTTCTTTCGGTGTTGATGCTCCTGCCATAATTCCTATTCTGGAAATGTCATCTATTTGCTCTAAATTTAATTCTTCTGCACTTTGAACAAATATTACTTTTGGGCAATGTTCTTTTGCTATATCATAAAGCTTGTTTGTGTTAGAACTTTTTTTGTCTCCTACTATTATCATGCCATCTACTTTTTTGGCTATTTCTAAAGTTTCTTTTTGCCTTATTTCAGTAGCATTACAGATCGTTTTTTGTATTTCTAGCTTTTTATCATTTAGTTCTTTTTTTAATATTTCGACTATGGTATCAAATTTTTTTACGTTATATGTAGTTTGTGCCATAATTAAAATGTGTTTAGCTTCTGTTTCTTTTATTTTTTCTAAACATTTTGGGATGTCTTCTTTTTCTTGTATTAAAAAAGATTGCTTTCCACAAAAACTCATGGTTCCTATTGCTTCTGGATGTTCTTTTATTCCTATTAGGATGATAAAATAATTTTTTTGGGAATAGTTTTCTGCTATAATATGTGTTTTTAGAACATTGGGACAAGTTAAATCTTTAATTTCAATTCCCTTTTGCGCTAGTTTTTCATAAATGTCTTTGGATATTCCATGTGCTCTGATAATGAGTTTACCTTTTACTTCTTCTATGTCATCTACAAATTTGATGCCTTTTTGTTTTAAATTGTTTATTACATTTTTATTATGAACTATTTCTCCCAAACAATATACCGTTTCATTTGCTTTTTTACCCTCTTTTGCTCCATCAACAGCTCGTTTTACACCATAACAAAAACCTGCTGTTTTACCTAGTATAATTTCCATATTCTTTTCTCCTCACATTTTTTCTCTACAAATATATTTATTTTCTACTTTTTAGGTCATTTGTTTTAGTTGATAAAGAAAGAGCTTAATAGATTTTTTATTAAGCTCTTTTTCCTTCTTTTATGTGGCTATATAATAGCCTACTCCTCTTTTGGTAATTAATATTTTTGGATTAGATGTATCTTTTTCTATTTTTTCTCTGATACGTCTTACTGTTACATCAACTGTACGAATGTCTCCATAATATTCATAGCCCCACACTTTTTCAAGCAGTGTTTCTCTAGTTATTACTTGACCTGGGTCAGAAGCTAAGAATTTTAGTACTTCAAATTCTCTTAATGTTAGGTCTATTACTTTGTCATTTACCATTACTTCAAATCTATCTAAATCTAATGTTAATACACCTACTTTTATGATATTGGTTCTCTTTAGTTCGGAAACATCTCCTTCTTCTTCTACCTCTTTCGTTTCGTTTTCTATATTAGATATTACTTCTGCTTTTCTTAAGTTTGCTTTGACTCTAGCCAGTAATTCTCTAACACTAAATGGTTTGGTTATATAATCATCTGCTCCTAGTTCTAACCCTACAATTTTGTCTAGTTCTTCATCTTTAGCTGTTACCATAAGTATAGGAACATTCATGATGCTTTTGATTCTTTTACATACAGTTAATCCATCCATTTTAGGAAGCATGATATCTAATAAGATTAAATCTGGCTTTTTCTCTTGGGCTACATGAATTGCTTCTACTCCATCTTTTGCTTCTATTACATTGTAGCCTTCTCTGGTTAGGTTATATGTTAATAAGTTTATAATCATTTTTTCATCATCAACTATTAATATTGTCTTTTTATACTCTTGTTCTTCCACAACGAGCCTCCTTATATCAGCTTTACACTACTATAATATATCACATTTAATTTCAATATACAAGTTTTATTTTAAAAATTCTTTAACTTCTTGTAATTGTTCTTTTTCTCCTTGTTTTTCTAATTTTAGTGTTATCATTGGTTTGATACCTGAGGAAAACTTGAGTCTGTTTCCATATTTTTTGATAAGATCTGATAAACTATTTTGATCAAATCGATTGGTGTCATAGGTAAATAAAACATAATTTCCTTTGCTTTGAATTTTGGTTAGGAATTTTTCTTTGGCTAGTTCTTTTATTCTGGCTATTTCTAGTAAGTTTTCAATTTCATCTGGCATATTGCCAAATCGGTCAATCATTTCGTCAATTACATTTCTAATATCTTCTTCTGTTTTACAAAGTGCAATATCTTGGTAAATTTCTATTTTTTGATTTTGGTCTGCAATATAGTCATCTGGTATGTAACTGGTTACATTTAAATCAATTTGACATTCTATGTCTTCTTGTACTTGAATGCCTTGTTCTTCTTTTAGTACTTCATCTAAAATTCTACAATAAGTGTCATATCCTACTTCTTCTAAATGACCATGCTGAATTTCTCCAATTAAGCTTCCTGCTCCTCTTATTTCTAAGTCTCTCATGGCGATTTTAAATCCAGAACCAAATTCTGTGAATTCTTTAATGGCTTTTAATCGTTTGTCTGCTACTTCTGACAACATTTTGTCTTTTCGATAGGTAATGTAGGCATATCCTTGCCTATCTGATCTTCCCACTCTTCCTCTTAATTGATATAATTGTGCTAACCCCATTCTATCAGCATTTTCTATGATAATGGTATTGGCATTTGGTATATCGATTCCGGATTCTAGTATGGTTGTGCAAACTAAAACATTAATCGTTCCTTCCACAAAATCATTCATGATGTCTTCGATTTCATTTCCTGTCATTTGTCCATGGGCAAATCCTACTCTTGCTTCTGGCACCAATCTTGAAATTTTATCGGCTTTTAGCCTAATGTCTTCTACTTTATTAAATAAGTAAAATACTTGCCCATTTCGCTCTAATTCCTTGGTAATGGCTTCTTTTATTACTTCTTCATCATATTCTAAAACATAGGTCTGTACTGGTTTTCTGTTTTGTGGTGGTTCGTAAATAACTGACATGTCTCTTACACCCACAATTGACATATGAAGGGTTCTTGGGATTGGGGTAGCTGTCATGGTAAGTACATCTACACTGGTTTTATATTGTTTTATTTTTTCTTTTGCTTTTACACCAAATCGATGCTCTTCATCTATGATAAGAAGTCCTAAATCTTTGAAGGCAATTTCTTTTCCTAATAATTTATGGGTTCCGATAACAATATCAATATCTCCCAGTTTTAATTCTTTTACAATTCTATTTTTGTCTTTTGTGGTTCTAAATCGATTGATTAAATCTACTTTGATTGGAAAGTCTTTCATTCTTTCTCGAAAGGTTTCATATTGTTGTTTGGCTAAAACTGTAGTTGGTGCAAGATATACTACTTGTTTATGATCCATTACAGCTTTAAAGGCTGCTCTAATAGCTACTTCTGTTTTTCCGTAACCTACATCTCCACAAAGTAAACGATCCATTGGCTTTTCTTTTTCCATGTCTTTTTTTACTTCTTCTATACAACGCAATTGATCATCTGTTTCAACATAGGGAAAGGCTTCTTCAAATTGTTTTTGCCATTCGGTATCTTTGGAAAAAGCAAATCCTTTTGCCTTTTCACGTCTAGCATAAAGTTCAATTAATTCTTTGGCTACTGCTCTTAAATTATTTTTTACTTTTGCAGTTGTTTTTTCCCAATCTTTGGTACCAAGTTTGTTTAATTTTAAATTGATTTCTTCTCCACCAACATATTTTCTAACTTCATCTAATGAATTGGTTGGTATGTATAAAATATCATCTCCTGCATATTTTATTTTTATGTAATCTCTGGTGATTCTATCTGCTGTTATGGTATTAACTCCTATGTAAATTCCAATTCCATATTTTCTATGTACAACATAGTCTCCTACTTTTAGGTCTGCAAAGACTACTTTTTCTCCCTGTTTAAATGTTTCACTTTTACGTTTTTTAGAACGCCTAGTGGCGTCTACTAAGTCACTTGCTTCTATCACAACTTGATTTAAATCTAAACTAAAGAAACCACTGGATATTTTGCCAAGTGTTAAGATAACTGTTCTAGCATCTTGGTTGATAATGGTTTGGTTTAAATTTTCTTGCATGATTGATGTGATTTCGTTTTCTTCTAATAATTTTGCTATTTTATCTACCTTTTCTTTTGTTTCTACTATAATATATACTTTTTGGTTTTGCTTTTTAAAGTTTTTTATGTCTTGTATAAATAGATCTATCCCTGTTTTAAAATATTGAAGCTCTTTACAGTTAAATTCGTATCTTTCTATTCCATTTTGATGTTTACTATCTAATTTGTCTAGATAGATTGTTTGAACTTTTTTTAGTTTTTGCTCAAATTCTTCTGTTCCCATATAATTTTTTAGGGCTTCTGGAATGATTCTTTCTTTTTCAATTAGTGCTTGCATCATACTGTTATTATCATTTTCTATGTTTTCACTTCTTTGTATTACTTTGTTTTGTTCATCAATCATAATTAAGTATTTATCACTTAAGTATTCTAGTATGGTTTCTTGCTCTTGATAAAAAGAATTAAAATATCGATCTATTTTGCTGATATATTCTCCATTTTTGATTTGTTCTATGTCATTTTCTACTTTGTCTGCTAAGTTTTGTGCATATACATTTTGATTCATGCAATTGATTACTTTTTCAAGTGGCTTTTCTAAGATATATTCGTGTGCAGGAAAGATTTCTATTTTTTCTATATTTTCTATTGATCTTTGGCTTATGATATGAAAACGCCTGATAGAATCAATTTCATCTCCCCATAGCTCAATTCTGACTCCTATGGTATCATTTATCGCGACATCAATAATGCCTCCCCTTATGCTGAATTCTCCTCTTCCATCGATTAATTCAAATCGTTGATATCCTAAGTTTACTAGTTTTTGTTTTAGTTCTTCTAAATTACATCTATCTCCAATTTTTAGGTTTAATACATTTTGGTATAGTGTTTTTTTGGAAATGATTTTTTGTTTGATGGTTTCTATAGAGGTAATGATAATATTGTTTTGGTTTTTGTATATTTTGTTTAAAACTTGAATTCTTTCATATGGTAGGTTTTTACTTTCTGCTACATAGTCATAAGTTATGATTTCTTTTTTGGGTAAAAATATGGCTTTATCTGTAAAAAATTTAAAATCATTTAGTAATTTTTGTGCTTGTATTTCATTATAGGTTATCAGTAAAATTGGTCTTTTGGTTTTTTCTGCAATAGCACTTATTATAGATGTTTCGGCAACGCTTGTTAAGCCCGATATTGCTACCGGGCTTTTTTTGTTTTCTATGTTTTGAATAAAGTCATTAAATTTTAAGCTTTTATCTAGCTCTTTTAACAGTAAATTCATGTTATCTACTTCTTCCTTTTTCTTCTTGCATTTTTTCTCTCATTTGTTCGATTACTTGTTCTCTGTTTTTCGTTTTTTGTGTATTGGTTTTTACTTTTATGTTTTTTAGATTGTTTTCTTTTTCTTCAAATACTTTTTTTTCTAATACATTTACTCTCTCTAATGATTCTAGTAATTGTTGTTTTACTCTTTTCATGTGCTCATCATCTTCGTTTTCTTCTTCTTCCGAATTGGTATGTTTTTTTCTTTTTTTGGGATAGTTTATTTTTCCGTCTTTATATAATTTTATAGCTTCTTCTTGCGATAACTCTGGTGGCTCTTCCTCGATAAAAGATTCTATGGTACCTTTTAGGTCTACTACTTTTTCTTCTTTTTCAAATTCTTGATCTTGCATATCGATCTCCTTGAAATTTATTTTATATATACTTTATCATAAAATGTTTAAAAAATCAATGAGTTTATTGTAATTTTTTGGAAAATCTCCTTAACTAGTTACTATTTACAGCAAAAAATCCGCCGCAAACAGTTATTGTTATAAAATTTATTGCATTCCTCGGCTCC
>CALXRJ010000033.1 GCA_944390615.1 uncultured Clostridia bacterium
AGCATAAAGTGTTTCAAACTTTTTATATCCAATTTTTTAGGTTTTTGTAAAGATTCCTTATCTACATGGTCAAAAGGTAAAGTCATTTGACCAAAGTCATAAAGTAGACCTTCTACAAGTAATTGAATCGGTGTTTCTGGTAAAAAAGGAAGAAAAGCACTTGCCAGAATAACAGAAACCACTTCTCCAAAGTTAAAACTGGTAGAAAGTTTAATATATTTCATTAAATTAACAAAAGTACGTCTTCCCTCTGTTACACCATCTAGTAAAACATTTAAATCTTTTTCAAGCAGGATAATATCTGCCGATTCTTTAGCAATATCAACAGCAGTATCTACAGATACACCAACATCAGAATTGGTAAGAGAAGGGCTATCATTAATGCCATCTCCCATGTAGCCTACGACATTTCCGGCTTCTTTTAAAATTCTTACAATTCTTGCTTTTTGATTATGAGTAAGTTTAGCAAATATATTGTTTTTCTTAAGCAATCTTAAAACAGCCGTATCAGATAATTTATCTAACCTATTTCCCAGTATAATTTCTTTCGAATTAATGCCTACTTTATCACAGACACATTTTGTTACTTCGGCATTATCCCCTGTAAGGACCATAACACGGATACCAGCACGATTTAATTTTTGAATTGATTCTTTGGCAGTTTCTTTTGGGGGGTCTAAAAATCCAATAAAACCTAAAAGAACCATATTTTTTTCATCAGATACATCAAAATGTTCATTTTGCTGAATATCATTTTTTTGGCAAACAGCAACAACTCTTAAACCTTGTTTATTTAAATTCGTACTGATTCTTCGAATATTTTCTTTTATTTCTCTCGTAATGGGAGTAACTTGTCCTTTGTAATCTACCATAGAGCAAATATTTAAAATTTCTTCTACCGCACCTTTGGTAATCATTTGTTTTTTTGTTCCATCTGTTACAATTACAGAAAGACGTCTACGTGAAAAATCAAAAGGAACTTCATCAATTTTTTGGTAAGTTGTTTTTAAATTTTCTAAACCATTTTCAAAAGCTCTTTTTATAACAGCTTCATCAATATTTCCTTTTAAACCTGTTTGAAAATAGGCATTTAAAAAAGCATGTTTTAAAATTCGAATATCTTCTTCACCATTGATATCTAAATACTTTTCTAAAACAATTTTATCTTCTGTTAAAGTACCTGTTTTATCTGTACATAAGATATTCATTGCGCCAAAGTTTTGGATAGAATCCAATTTTTTTACAATGGTTTTCTTTTTAGACATTCTTACTGCACCTTTGGATAAACTAGAAGATAAAATAACCGGTAAAAGCAAAGGGGTAATAGCAATAGCAATTGCAACCGCAAAAGTAAATGCTGTAATAATATCATGTTTCCAAGCATTTAATAAAAATACGAGAGGAATCATAGCAAGCATAAAACGGATTAATAATCTGCTGATACTTTCAATTCCTTTTTGAAAAGCTGTTTTTGGTTTTCCGGTAGATAAAGTATGAGCCACTTTTCCAAAATAAGTAGAATCTGCAGTTTTAATTACAACACCTTTCGCACTTCCTGATATAACATTAGTTCCCATAAAACAAATGGTATCTAAATCAGAAATATTATCAATTTCATTTAATGGAATTTCTGAATTGACTAATTTTTTAACACTGTCTGATTCACCTGTTAAAGAAGATTGCCCTACATATAGGTCTTTTGCTTCAATAATTCTTAAATCAGCTGGAATCATGCTACCTGCAGAAAGAACAACAATATCTCCTAGTGTTACTTGATTAATTGGAATTTGTACTTCTTTGTTATCTCGAATAACATTGGCAGTTGTTGCCACCATTTGCTTTAATTCTTCTGCTGCTTTATTAGAACGATATTCTTCAAAAAAATCCAGTAACGTACTTGCTGTAACCAAAATAGCAATTACGATAATATTCGCATAACTAGGGGTAGGTGGTAAATAAATATCCGTATAAATTAAAATACAAACAATGCCAAGCAAGATGCAATTAAAAGGTGAAAATAAACTTTCAAAAAAGTAATGATACCATCGTTTGGGTTTTGCTTGTTTAATTTCATTAAGACCTAAGCTTTTCATTAAGTTTTCTGCTTGCATAGAAGATAAACCATTTTCGCTTATCTTGTATTTTTTCATAAATTCTTCTTTGGGGAGAGTGCATTGTTCCCCATACATTTTACTTATATTGACTTCTTCTTTTGATTCTGCCAAAATATCATCTCCTTTGTTTTTTATTCTAATAAGATTATACCAATAATAAAAAAAAATACTACTATTTTTATAAAAATTTATACTTTATAAAAAAGAATATTTGTGATATAATGGAAAAAGCTTGCAATAGGAATATTTAGTATAGAAGGAGATAAAGATCATGTCGAATCATGTTAATATTAACTGGTACCCAGGCCATATGGCAAAAACCAAAAAACAAATAACAGAAGACTTAAAATTAATCGATGTAGTAATAGAAATATTAGATAGTAGAATACCACTATCTAGTCAAAAACCAGATATAGCAGAAATTACAAAAAGCAAAGATAAAATCATTATCTTAAATAAAAGTGATTTAGCAGATCAAAAACAAAATGAGTTATGGGTAGCATATTTTAAAGCAAAAGGGCAAATTGCAATTTTAGCAGATTGCAATTTAGGAAAAGGAATTTCTGAAATTTTAAGATTTGTATTAATTTTAAAAAAAGAAGAAATAGAAAAATATGCCCAAAAAGGAAGAACAGGAAGAAAAATAAGAGCAATGGTGCTTCGGCATCCCCAATGTAGGAAAATCCTCTTTTATCAATCGCGTTTCCCAAAATAGTAATTTAGAAGTAGGCAATAAACCAGGGGTAACGAAGAAAAAACAGTGGATTCGTGTTAATGACAAAATAGAACTTTTAGATACCCCAGGTGTTTTATGGCCTAAATTTGAAAACAATGAAGTAGCACTCAATTTATCCTATACAGGAACCATAAAAGATGAGATACTACCGCAAACAGAAGTTGCCTACCAATTATTAAAATTTCTACTAGAAAATTACAGGGAAAATATAGTAGAGAGATATAAAATTTAATTAGAGGAGATAGAGAAAATTCTTGCCAAACCAGAACCTGAAAATTTTAATATTTATGAAATTATGCAACAAATAGGAAGAAAAAGAGGATGTCTCATCTCTGGCGGAGAAGTAGATGATGAAAAAACAGCTAAAATATTATTAGAAGATTTTAGAACTGGAAAAATCGGAAAAATAACACTTGAAAAAGTAGAAAGGATGTAGAATTTGAAAATAGAAGAATTTATACCAATGCATAAAGACTACCAAGAAATTAACCAAATGTCACCACTTATATGGGCTTATGTAGGAGATTGTGTGTATGAATTATATATTAGAACTTATTTGGTAGATCACACAAATTTCAATCCACATAAGCTACATATAGAAGCAATAAAATATGTAAAAGCTGGAAATCAAGCAGAATTTCTAAAAAATTTTTACGAAAATTTAAGTGAGGAAGAAAAAGATATTGTCAGAAGAGGTAGGAATGCCAATAACCATCATTTGCCCAAACATGCCAATGTACAAGAATATATGTATGCTACAGCATTTGAGGCTTTAATTGGGTATTTGTACTTAAATCGTCAATATGATAGGGTTCAATATATTATTGAGAAATTTATTTTAAAAAAATTTAAAATAGATGTTGACAAAATGGACTAACTAATATAAAATAAAATTTGAGAAAAGAAAAGAGGAGAAACAAATGAACAAGAATAAGCTTATAACCCTTGAGGCTGTAGAGAGAGAGAGAGAGAGAGAGAGGGTAACCTATAGATCG
>CALXRJ010000034.1 GCA_944390615.1 uncultured Clostridia bacterium
GAATTAGAACAAAATGGAATTTATAACGAAAAAGAAGCAAAAGAAAAGTCAAAATACACAACCTCTACTTTTGCAGGTATATTTTCCATAGGAATGATAGCTGTTATGTTATTGCCATTCCTAATCCAATATATTTATGGAAAGGTTCTTTTGGCAGGATTGGTAGCTCTAATTCTATTAGCTATTGTAAAAAGTATAGCCACCCATCAATATTGCAAAAAATTGAACCTATTTACAGAAAAAGGTTTAAATGAGCAAGAAATGTGGAAAGGACTAAAAAAGTATATGGAAGAGTTCTCTTTATTAGATAAAAGAGAAGTTCCAGAACTGATTATATGGGAAGAATTTTTAGTATATGCCACTGTCTTTGGAATAGCAGATAAAGTTTTAAAACAATTAAAAATAGTCTATCGTGAAATGGGTCAAGATATCGACCTAAATACCTATGGCTATATGTATTTAATGATGCATACAGACTTTTCATCTAGCTTTTCCAATGCGATGAGTTCAGCCTTTTCATCAGCCTATTCGTCTACCTATTCATCCGGAACAGGAGCTGGTGGAGGATTCTCTGGCGGAGGCGGCGGAGGCCGGTGGCCGGAGGAGGCGGTGGCGGAAGATAAGCGATAGCTTCCCAAAAATAAAGTCAAAAATTATTGGAGATAAGGAGAAAAAACATGAAAAAATTTATACGATATATACCAGGTCAAACAGATACACAATCCCAAAAGAAAAATCAATTAAAACCAGTAGAAAAACTGATTTTTAAACCACATACTGAAGGAATTAATAGTTTAACCGAGGAAGAAATTAACCAATATTTAGCATTAGATATAGAAGCTCTAAAACAAGAAAATATTGATATGAGAACAATAGCCATATGTGAAGAAACCAAAAAATTTATTTTAGAAAATAAAGAAGCCTTACTAGAGGCAATAAAACAGAAATCAGAGAAAGAAGAAAAGAAAGAAAAAGAGAAAGAAGAGGAAGAAAGAAACTAAAATGAACTTAAAAATAACCCAAAACATCGAAGAAGCAAATTGTATAACCCATAGTGGAACTTTCCACGCAGATGAAATCTTTGCAAGCTTAATCCTTTCGAAAATATTACCAGAAATTACATTAATTCGAGTGCAAGAACTAACAGAAAAAGTAAAGGAAAATGTTATTGTCTACGACATAGGTGGAGGAAAGTTTGACCATCATCAATTAGGAGGAAATGGGCAAAGAGAAAATGGAGTCAAATTTGCCGCTTGTGGTCTAATATGGAAAGAATATGGCAGACAGCTTTTAAAAAAGTATAAGGTCAAAGAAATTGACTATGTCTGGAATTATGTAGATAAAAATCTCATTCAATTTATTGATGCCAACGATAATGGTCAGCTTCCTAAATTGCCAACAGATTATAGAAATGTGCATATATCTCACATCATAGGATTATTTAATCCCAAATGGGATGAAGAAGTAGAAAGTGACGAAAAGTTTATCCAAGCTCTACAACTTGCTGAAATAATTTTTGATGAGTTTTTACAAGATACCATCTCAAAAGTAAAAGCAAAGGATTTAGTGGAATTGGCAATTGAAAAATCAACAAATGGTATTATGCTATTAGAGCAATTTATGCCTTGGAAAGAATTTTTGTTAGCATCAGAAAAGGAAAAAGCAAAAGACATAAATTTTGTCGTATTTCCATCAAAACGAGGTGGTTATAATGTGTATGCTGTTCCAAAAGAAATTGGAAGCTTTGAAAATCGAAAGAGTTTACCGATGGAGTGGAGAGGTTTAAGAGAGGAAGCATTACAAAAAGTTACGGGAGTGGAATCGGCTAGATTTTGCCATAATGCAGGATTTATTTGTAGTGCGGAAACTATGAAAGATGCGATGAAATTAGCGAATATGGCAAATAACCAATAGAAAAAATGTCGAATTTTGTCGATGAAAAGTCTAAGAAAATTAGGATTTTTTATTGCAGAATTCGATTTTTTATGCTAATATAATTTCATGCAATAAATATTTTTATTATTGTATAGAAATTATTTTATTAAAATCAAAATTTTTATGAAGATGAAATAAATTCTTATTTATATTGATTCAAAAAAATTAAACCAGAAAAAATTATTTTCTAAACTATATTTTTATAAAATCAACAATTTTTCGGAAAGAGAGGTGAATTTACAAATAAAGTATAAAAATATTTGTTGTAAATTTAGAAATTAATTGTAGAATTTTATTGTAAAATAAACTTAAAATTGCTATAATAGAAACGGAGAATAAATGGAAACTAAAAAATTCAACTTAAAAAATGACATTATCTTTAAAGCATTTTTTGCCAGAAAAGGTAACGAAGAATTTCTAATTGATTTTTTAAATGCACTATTAGGAATAAAAATTTTAAAAATAGAAATCAAAGAAGAAGTAAATTTAGAAAAATTCGTCCAGATATGAATGAAAAAATCAACCAATGGCTTGCATTTATTGACGACGAAGATAAGGAGATGGTAAGTATGGCAGAAGAAAAAAATAAAACATTGAAAAAAGCAAGAGAAGAAATGGAGTATTTAACAGGAGCTGAAGAAGTAAAAAGATTAGCAGAATTAAGAGAAAAATGGGATATGGAATACGAATTAAGTATAAAATATGCTAGAAAACAAGGCACAGAAGATGGTTTGAGACTTGGCAAAAGAGAGCGGATTAGAGCAGGGTAAAAAGGAGCGGACTAGAGCAAGGCAAAAAAGAACGGACTAGAACAAGCCAATCGAGAAACAGCAAAGAAATTATTGAAAATAGAAATGCCAATAGAACAAATTTCAGAGATAACAGGATTAAGTAAAGAAGAAATAGAAAAAATGAATGAA
>CALXRJ010000035.1 GCA_944390615.1 uncultured Clostridia bacterium
GAATCCTTTTTTATTAAAGATTCCCCTCTTGCAATTGCATCTTTTCCTTGCAATAAGATGATATCAAATGGTCCATCTTCACTCAAATAGGAAGAGGCAATCCTCATCATTTTTTCATTTTCTCCTGGTATACTTTGTTTAGAAAGAAAAAAGCTAGGAGTAAAATTCATACTCATAATTTTTAATTTACTCATAAAAACCACCTTCAATATTATATATAATTCACTGGTTCTTATATTATAACAAATTAAAAGAATTAAGTAAACTTAATTCCAGAAATCACACTTTTTTCTTTTTCTTCTTTGAAAAATGATAAATTACAAATCCAATAAAAGCAATGATTAAAATAATTAGAATAATATGTGAATACTGATTCATGATTTGTTCAATCTTCTTCCAATTCTCTCCTACTTTACTTCCTATAAATAATAAGACAGTATTCCAAATAAGAGAACCAGTTATTGTATAAAGTAAGAATTTAGACATAATCATTTCACTCATACCTGCAGGAATAGAAATAAGGCTACGAACAACAGGGATAAAACGACAGAAGAAAACAGTTTTATTTCCTTTGGTATCAAACCATTTATCTGCTTTTTCTATATCACTGGCTTTTAGTCGTAGTACTTTACCAATTTTACCTGATACGATTTTCTTTAATCTCTCTTTATTTAAAATCTTTCCAATATAGTACAAAACAATGGCTCCAACAGTAGATCCAAGTGTTGAAAAAATAATCATTCCAAATAAATTTAATTTAGAATAAGTAGTCATGAAACCACCAAATAATAATACTACCTCTGATGGTATTGGTGGAAATATATTTTCAATAAATATTAGAAAAAATATTCCAAAATACCCTAATTGATTCATAATCGATATAACAAACTCTTCCATAATTCCTCCTAATAAAAGCTTAGACTATCTCATTATAGCATATCTTTTTTCTTTAACCAACATGCAATTAAAAAAGAAAGTAGAAAAGATACAACGCAGACAGCTAAGAAGGCAAACTCAAAGTCTTCTAGGAAACCTAAAGGTACATTCATTCCTAAGAAAGAAGAAATCATGGTAGGAATAGAAAAGACAATCGTAATACCTGCTAAAACTTTCATAATTACATTTAGATTATTAGAAATAATCGTACCATAAGTATCCATCGTAGAATCTAAGATATCACGATAGATAGTTGACATCTCTATACATTGTTTATTTTCAATCATAGCATCTTCTAGTAACATTTTATCTTCATCATACATAGGTAAAATGTCTTCACGATGTAGTTTTTCTAAGACATGACCGTTCGCTTGAAGAGAAGTAATAAAAT
Source organism: uncultured Clostridia bacterium (assembly GCA_944390615.1). Lineage (GTDB taxonomy): Bacteria > Bacillota > Clostridia > TANB77 > CAG-508 > CAG-269. Next base: position 1,328 of record CALXRJ010000035.1, read on the forward strand.
ATACTAAGGTCTTTTGAATATTTAAAAAATTAATTAGTTGACGATTACTCGTCGATTTATAAGTTACTTTTTCTTGTTTTTGAATATCTTCATCAATAGATGCTAAAGTATTTAAGTAAACTTCTGCAGATTTTAAGAATATTTGAATTAAGAACCTATATTTTTTATAAGTAAAAAATGTTTCCACTTCACCATTTACAAAACTATTTAGGAATTCATGTTCTATTAATGATACGGTAATAATATGACAATTATTACAAATAATGATTCCTAAGGGATAAGTAATATATTTGTTTTTTATACTTTTATCTTTCATATAAGGAACATCTAAGACGATTAAGGTTGCTCCTTCTACTTGTTTAATTCTTGGTAATTCTTTTTCTACTAATACTTGAGAAATGATACTAGCCGGAATATTTGCTTCTTTTGATACTAAATCTATTTCTTTTGGTGTGGGATTTACTAGACGTATCCAACAATCCTTTTCTATTTTCTCACAAGATAGGATCTTAGGATTGTCCAATTCATGTTTATAAATTTTCATCATATAAAACACCTCTATTCTATCTTATATAGAAAATATAATATGAATCAACCAACATGTCAAGAAAGGAAAACAAAACAATGAAATAATTCTAAAAAAAATCACTCCATGTAAAAAGACCTGATATTCAAGTCTTTTTCCAAAGAATTACTTTATAATATACTTATACTTTTTATTCATAATAGTTGCTATTCTTTTATATTTTATCGATATCGTTTTACTCTCATTTTTGATTCCTCTATTTTATATGATCTAAGATGTTCTATTTTTTGCTTTAGTGCCATATAAGCCTCTACTGTAGATGTTTCCTCTTTTGTCGTTTGATATACTTCATATAAACTATCAATAGTAGAAGAATCTCCTGTTTCTAAAAAACGTTCATTAATATTACTTAAGTTTAAAAGCAAGCCTGTATAATATTCGGTATCTAGTCTACCATAAACATTAATTACCGCCATCAATTCCGCAGACTTTTTTAGTCCCTGTTCATACTTTTCTACTTCTCTTTGTCTCATTACTTCTATAATTTTTAAATCATCCATTTTATTGCTCCCTAATCTATTTTCTTCCACTTCATTTTTTCGTATATTATATCATAGGAAGGTATAAAATTCATACTATTCTCTGTACAACAATATTTTCTCTTCAAAAAAATTCATAGCAAAATTGATGATAAAAAACTCGACATCTTATAAAAGTGCCGAGTATATAAACATATGGTACCCTGTACGGGTTTCGAACCCGTGTATACTGCCTTGAGAGGGCAGCGTGTTAAACCACTTCACCAACAGGGCAAATAATTGGTCATTCACATGACCATTTAATAGTATCATAAATCTTTTGTTTTTACAATAGAAAAATGAATTAATTCTCATCTCTTGAAGATTTTTTTGGCTTCTTACTTCTTGATTTTGTCAATTGTGGAGTTGGAATATCATCACAACCTGGATTACACATAGCATATTCTTCCGGGCTTAAGAATTCTTCGCTTTTTCCTTGCGTATTAAACATATGTGTCATTCGCCATAGAAAATCTATGTCGCTTTCTTGTTTTGCTGATGTAGCAGGTTGAAAATTAAAATCGGGTTTTTCTTGTAGTGTTTTTGGAGAAGTGGTACTCTTTGGTATTGTCTTCGTATAATAGTTTTCTTTTACATATACTTTTCTAAAAATACGGTAATCTCGAAATTCTAATTTTAGGTCTTCTAAGGCTTTTTCTTTTTCACCATAATCATAAGCACTTTCTAGATATCTCGTTAATTTAAAATAATATTTACTTTGTTCAGAAAAGTATTCTCCAATTGTATCAAAATCTTTCTTGTTTAATGCTTCTTCTATTTTTTCCCAATAACTATTTACTAA
>CALXRJ010000036.1 GCA_944390615.1 uncultured Clostridia bacterium
GTTAATGCCATTGGTTTTAATTTAGGATATTTATCAGAAGATTATAAAATAGGAGACCGAGTAAATGTTGTTGGAAATTTAGAAATCAATTCATTCAATGGCAATCAATCGATTCAAATTAATTTAAAAGATTTAATGAAAACCATATAAAAGGAGGGGATTTTATGGCAGAACAATTAGAGATAACAATATATGATGTAATAGCCAAAAAAAGAGAAATTACCAAAAAAGTAGATACCAAACTTATCATGAAAGCTTATAATTTTGCTTATGATAAGCATAAGGACCAAAAAAGAAGCTCAGGAGAACCTTATATAATTCATCCTTTAAATGTTGCTTATATTCTTGCTGGTATTGGTTTAGATGAAAACACAATCTGTGCAGCACTTCTTCATGATGTGGTAGAAGATACAGATGTAACAAATGAAGATTTAAAAGAAATGTTTGGAAACGAAATTGCTGAAATGGTAGATGGCGTGACCAAATTAAGTAATATTCAATTTGCAACCATAGAAGAAAAACAAGTAGAAAACTATAGAAGAATGTTTTTAGCTATGGGAAAAGATATCAGAGTCATACTAATAAAACTAGCCGATAGACTGCATAATATGAGAACCTTAAAATATTTAAACCGAGATAGACAGTTAGCCAATGCAAAAGAAACTTTAGAATTATATGCTCCACTTGCCAATCGATTAGGTTTATATTCCATTAAAGCAGAATTAGAAGATCTTGGATTCAAATATATGTATCCAGAAGAATATCATGAATTAGTAGAAGGAATTAACAAAAAGAAAGATGAGCGCTTAAAATTCATAGAAAAAATTATGGATGACATCAGAGTACAACTAAAAAAACATAGAATTGATGCTGAAGTAACAGGAAGAGCAAAACACTTATATTCCATTTATCGAAAAATGAAAAGAGATAATTCCACCCTTGACCAAATTTATGATTTATTTGCTATGAGAATTATTGTAAATTCTGTAAAAGACTGTTATGCCGCTTTAGGAGTTGTTCATGAAATGTATAGTCCTATGCCTGGCAGATTTAAAGACTATATTGCAGTTCCGAAACCAAATATGTATCAATCCATTCATACTACTTTATTGGGAGAAAAAGGAACTCCTTTTGAAGTCCAAATTCGTACATGGGACATGCACAGAGTTGCAGAATATGGTATCGCAGCTCATTGGGCATATAAAGAAGCAAACTTTTTAGGAAGAGGAAAGAAAAATGTGGTTGTAACAGAAGACAAATTGGCTTGGCTTCGTGAAACACTAGAATGGCAACAAGAAATGCAAGACCCAGAACAATTTTTAGAAAATTTAAAAACCGAGTTATTTGAAGATGAAGTATATGTATTTACACCAAAAGGATTAATTAAAGTTTTACCAAAAGGAGCAACGCCAATCGATTTTGCTTATTCCATCCATGCAGAAATTGGAAATCACATGACAGGTTGCAAAATTAATAGCAAAATGATGCCTATTATTACCCCTTTACAAAGTGGAGATATCGTTGAAATTTTAACTTCCGATAATTCAAAAGGGCCAAGCTTAGATTGGTTAAAATTTGTAAAAAGTACAGCTGCAAGAACCAAAATAAATAGTTGGTTTAAAAAAGAGAAAAAGGCAGAAAATATTGAAAAAGGAAAAGAATTAATCGAAAAAGAAATCAAAAGATTAGGACTTTCTTATGATAAATTATTTAAAGCAGATTATATCCACGCCATGTTAAATCGCTATAAATATAAAGATTTAGAAGAAATGTATGCTGCGGTTGGATTTGGGGCAAATACTGCAACCAAAGTTATTGCCCGTATGTTAATTGAATACAGAAAAGATAATAAAGAAGAAGCAATTGAAGAAAAGTTAGAGGAATTAGCCAAAGTAAGGCCAGAAACTAAAACCAAGCCATCTAGTAATGGTATTGTCGTAAAAGGAATTGATAATTGCCTAGTAAAACTTTCAAAATGCTGTAATCCACTTCCAGGAGATGAAATCATTGGCTATATTACAAGAGGAAGAGGAGTTTCTGTTCATAGAAAAGATTGTGTCAATGTAAAAGATTTACTAAAAGAAGAAAATAGAATTATTGATGTTTCCTGGGTAGAAGAGAAAAAAGCTTCTTATAATGTTGATATTGAGGTATATGCCAATGATAGAAGTGGTTTACTAGCAGATGTAACCAATGCTATTTCATCGACTAAGGCAAATATTGTAGGAGCTAATGCAAAAACAGGAAAAGATAGAATTGCCATTATTGAACTAATTATTGAAACAAAAAATCTTGAAGAATTAAATACAATATTTAAAGCTATTCGAAAAGTAGATAGTGTCTATGAAGTAAAAAGAAAAAAGGTATAAACAAAAAAGGAAAGGAATTGATTTTAAAATGATACTAAAGATATTAAAGATTTTCACATGGATTGGAGATGCTACCAATTGTTATATTGTGTTTGACCAAGAATCAAAAGAAACTATGGTAATTGACCCAGCAGGCGATGTAGATAAAATTGTCCAGATGATAAATATCCTACAAGGAAAGTTAAAATATATTTTTCTAACCCATTGCCATGGTGACCATATAGCAGGAGTAAGAGAATTAAAAGAAAAAATGGGAGGAAAAGTTCTCATTCATCGAGAAGATTGTGAGGGATTAAATAATAAAGAAATAAATTTGACCCAATTTATGGATGGACTTCCAGAAATAGAGGTGGATGCAGATTCAAGATTAGATGATGGAGATTTAATTCATTTAGGAAATTTAGAATTTCAAGTAATCCATACACCAGGTCATACCAAAGGAGGATGTTCTCTTTACCAAGCAGAACAAAAAATGCTTTTTTCTGGAGATACCTTATTCCGCGGCACTTGGGGAAGAACCGATTTACCAACATCTGATTTTAATCAAATTATGGCTTCCATTGTAAATAAATTATTAGTTTTACCAGATGACACCATTGTATATCCAGGTCATCGGAAAATCTACAATGATAGGAAATGAGAAGCCAATTTATTTGGAATTAAAACCTAGAAAAATATAAAAAGACTTGAAAATTAATAAGTGGAGGACTGTCAATAATTTTTGAATATCTCACTAAAAAATAGCTTTATTTTATTAGCGAATATTTCACCATATGTACAATCTTGAGTTCTGCTCGCCGCGGGGCAGGCTCAAGATTTATTTTTTTGTTTATTTT
>CALXRJ010000037.1 GCA_944390615.1 uncultured Clostridia bacterium
TGTAATAATGATATTCTTTGGTTCATTATACTTTTCTTACTCCTTTTCTGCGGCGGATGTGGAAACAGATGCTGTGAAAATAACTGTAATTCCCAATCAAACTGCTGCTGATACTTAAATTTTTTTAAAATTAGAAAGGTGGTGAAAGATTATGCCAGAAAATAGAGGCGGATGCGGTTGCGGATTCGGATTTGGTGACGACTGCTGCTGGATTATCATTCTTATTATTTTAATATGCTGCTGTTGTGGTGGAAATAGAGGTGGATGTTGCTAATCTAACCTAGATTTTTTGGGGACGCAGTTAAAAAAATATCATTTTTGATATTTTTTTGACTGCGTCCCCAAAAAAAATTTTTAAAAGATATTGTCAAATTTGTTTTTTTGTGTTATGATAATTAAGTATTTTTTGATAGGGGTATAGTGTCAATGGTAGCACATCGGTCTCCAAAACCGCCTGTGAGGGTTCGAGTCCTTCTACCCCTGCCAAACATCTTTTTCTTGATAATAATTTTTTCTAAATTTTATTTCTTTGCATTTTTTCTGAATTTCCACCACAACAATTGGCACAATTGAAATTAAAATCGTATACATCCATTGTGTAAAATTCAATGGTACCAATTCAAATACATTAGCAAAATAAGGTACAATCACTACTATAATTTGTAACAATGTTCCTAATACAAAACTTCCAATCAAAAATTTATTTTCCAAAAATCCAGTCTTAAAGATTGATTCCTCTGATTTTACATTAAAACTATGTACTAATTCCAACAAACCCAATGCAACAAATGCCATGGTTCTTCCAACTGTTAAATCATATAAACGATTTCCTAAGGAGAAAGCAAACAAAGTTAAGGTTCCTAACATAACCCCTTCTGTTAAAATTTTTTCCCAAAGTCCACCTGCAAAGATACTTTCCTTTGATGGTCTTGGTTTTCGTTTCATAATTCCTTTTTCTTCTTTTTCTAAGCCTAATGCAATGGCTGGAAAAGAATCTGTCACTAAATTAATCCATAAAAGTTGAATGGCAAGTAAAGGAGACTCTAATCCAGAAAGTAATCCTACAAAAATGGTTGTAATTTCGCCAATATTCGTTGCAATTAAAAAGTGGATTGCTTTTTTGATATTGTCAAAGATAGTTCTTCCTTGTCTTACTGCTTCTATAATGGTAACAAAGTTGTCATCTGCTAAAATCATGTCAGAGGCGTTTTTGGCAACATCAGTTCCTCCTTTTCCCATGGCAATTCCGATATCGGCATTTTTTAAAGCGGGACTATCATTTACACCATCTCCTGTCATGGCAACAACTGCTCCTCTTTTTTGCCATGCTTTTACAATTCTTACTTTATGTTCTGGGGTCACTCTTGCAAATACAGAATAACTTGGTATATCTCTTTCTAGCTGTTTATCTGTTATTTTATCTAATTCGCTTCCTGTAGTGGCTTTTTCTCCGGTACTTAAAATTCCTAAATCTTTGGCAATGGCTTTTGCTGTTGCGATATGGTCTCCTGTTATCATGACAGTTTTAATTCCTGCTTGCTTGCAGGTTCTAACTGCTTCTTTGACACCTTCTCTTGGTGGATCTATCATTCCAATTAAACCTACAAAGATTAAATTTTCTTCTAAATCTGGAGACTCCTTTTTTACATATTCTATTTCTTTATATCCTACTGCAATAACTCTTAGCGCTTCATTTGCCATATTTTCATTTTCTATTTTTATTTTATTTTTTTGTTCATTGGTTAAATTTAAAATTTTTCCTCCTTGATATATTTTAGTACATCTATGAATTAATATGTCTGGTGCACCCTTCGTTATACTGATAAATCCGTCATTTTGTTTATGTATGGTTGTCATCATTTTTCGATTAGAGTCAAAAGGCATTTCGCTTACTCTACTTTTGGTTAGGTATAAATCATTTTTATTGATATTTTCTTTTAAGGCTTTATTTACAATGGCTGCTTCTGTAGGTTCTCCGTTTTACAATCCATTCGCCATTTTCCTCTTTTTCTACCAAACAATCTGTACACATTGAGCCTAATTCTAATAAAAGTTTTTCATTGCTTGAAACGGTTTTTACTACTGTCATTTTATTTTGCGTTAAGGTTCCGGTCTTATCTGAACAAATGACATTACTACTTCCTAAAGTTTCAACTGCTGGTAATTTTCGAATGATTGCATTTTTCTTTGCCATTCTAGTAACTCCAATAGAAAGCATAATGGTAACAATGGCTGGCAGACCTTCTGGAATTGCTGCTACTGCTAAACCAACTGATGTCATAAACATTTCTACTGGCTCTATTTTTTTGATAATTCCAATAACAAATATAATGGCACAAATGACTAAACATACTATTCCTAATACTTTTCCTACTTCCCCAAGCTTTTTTTGAATTGGAGTTTCTGGTGCTTCATTTTCGGTAATCATATTGGCAATTTTTCCAAGTTTGGTATTCATTCCTGTTTCTGTTACAATGGCTTTTCCATGTCCACTCACTACAATACTTGCCATAAATGCCATGTTTTTCATGTCTCCTAGTGGTAAATCTTGTTTATAAATTTCCTCTTTGATTTTAGCTACTGGTTCTGTTTCTCCGGTTAGACTGGATTCTTCTATTTTTAAGTTAAAACATTCAATAATTCTGCAATCTGCAGGGACATAATTTCCATCTGATAGTTCAATAATATCGCCTGGTACTAGATCTTCTGCCAAAATCTCTTCTTGTTTGCTATTTCTGATTACTTTAGCAATTTGAGGGGTTAGTTTTTTTAAGCTTTCTATGGATTTTTCAGCTCTGGTTTCTTGAACTAGTCCCATAATAGCATTTAAAACTACAATAGCAATAATGATAATCGAGTCAATATAATCATTTTCGCCTTGTATGTAGGAAACGCCTGCTGATACAATAGATGCGATAATTAGAATGATAATCATAAAGTCATTAAATTGTTTCACAAATCGTATCAGTAAACTTTCTTTTTTCTTTTCATTTAATTTGTTTATTCCATATTTTTCTTTTCTGAAGTTTATTTCTTCTTCTGCTAGTCCATTTCTTATGCTAGTTTTTAGCTCTTTTTCTACTTCATTAGCATTTTTAGTATGCCACATAAAATCAACTCCTTTTTTGTTTTTTAGGACTGTTGGATTTTCTTTTGTCCTATTTTTATATATGTAAAAGAGCTAAAATTTATTCTTATTTTTTAAGAAAAAAGATGATTACTTTGGGTAACCATCCTTTTTTCATTTATTTAACCAAATTCTTTATCTCTTCATCTTTTTTAAGTCTCTCACTCAAATAATGGATTGCCTCTTTGTTTTGTGAAACTGCTATTTTGGCAATTTCTGCATCATCTCTTAATCGAAAACTGGCATATTTGATAATAATTCCTTTGTTGGATACTGCTGCTTTTACTACATCAAAATCATCTCTTAATTCACTACTTGCAAAATATAATGTCTGCCCATAGGTTTTCACACTTTCTAAAATTACTTCTTTATCACTTTTTAATCTTTCTGAAGCATAACAAGCTGTCCAAGGAGCAGATTTAATAGCAAGTAACATTAATTCTTTGTTATCTTTTAAGGTATCACTTACAAATTCCATTGCTTCTCCATCATTTTCTAGTGCTTTTTTTACAACTTCTTCATCGTTTTTTAGTCTATCTGATGCCCATTCTAAAATTTTGCCTTGTTTTGCTACTGCATTTAATACATATTCTTTATTATCCTTATTTGCCTTCATTGCTGTAATTTCTGGCTCTTCCATTTTATCATCTTCTTTCTAATGGCTTCCTTAATAGATATCTTTATAAATTTCATAATCTCTTAAAATTTTCCTAACATAATTATTCGTTTCGGTAAATGGCACATTTTCAATATCTGTACCATCTGCTTTTAATGTTCCATCTTCAATCCATCCATCTACATTGCCACTTCCTGCATTATAGGCAGCTAATGCCAAATTAATATTTTCGTACTTTTGAATTAGCATAGAAATATAATTTGTTCCTAAATGGATATTAATATCTGGTTGTAAAATATTTTCTTCATTTAAATCGATTTCTAATCTAGCTGCAATTTCTTCTGCTGTTGTATACATCAGTTGCATAAGGCCTTGTGCCCCTTTGTTGGACACTGCCTTTTCTTCGAAATTACTTTCTGCTTTTATAATCGCAAAAATTAAGTATTTATCTACCTCATATTCTTCGGCATATTTTTCTACATATTCAGCATATTCTAATTTGTAAATTTTTCTAAATAGTTGATTTTTGATATTTTCAAAATTGATATTATTAAAAATTGATAACACTATTGCTATTAATATTGCTAATATAATTAATCTTTTCAGTAGTTTTGTCAATTTTTTCTCCCTTCTTCACTCTTCTTTTTTACTTGAATAGTAGTAATTTTTTTCTTTTTGCAATATCTTTCCACCGTGAATTTAATAAAAATCATTTACAGTCATACCAGTTTTGGGCTTCTGATATTTCGGCAACAAGTGGTACAAGCAAGGTTGCTGCTGATTCCATACTTTGTTTTAGGATTTGTTTTATTTGTTCTTTTTCTTCTATTGGTGCTTCTATCATCATTTCATCATGTACTTGTAAGACGATTTTGGATTTTAAATGTTCTTTTTGAATTTGGTTGTATACTTTTATCATGGCTATTTTCATGATGTCTGCTGCTGTTCCTTGAATTGGGGTATTCATGGCTGCTCTTTTTCCAAATTCTCTTACCATATAATTGTTAGAGGATAGTTCTTTGATGTATCTTCTTCTTCCAAACATGGTGGAAGCATAACCTTTGGTTTTGGCAACTTCGACCACTTCTTCCATATATTGTTTGACTCCAGAATATTCTGTTAGGTATTGTTCGATATAAGCTTTGGCTGCTTTTCTTCCAATGCCTAATTGTTCGGCTAGACCAAAGTCACTAATGCCATACACAATTCCAAAATTGACAGCTTTTGCACTACTTCTTTCTTCTTTGGTGATTTCTTCAATTGGTTTGTGAAGTACTTTGGAGGCTGCTTGTTTGTGAATGTCTTCTCCATGCACAAATGCTTCTATCATATGCTGATCTTTTGACATGTGTGCTAACACTCTTAATTCGATTTGAGAGTAGTCGGCATCAATATAGACTCTTCCTTCTTCTGGGGTGAATACTTTTCTTAATTGTTTTCCTAATTCTATTCTAGTTGGTATGTTTTGTAAATTTGGTTCTGTTGAACTAATTCTTCCTGTGGCTGTTATGGTTTGGTGGAAAAAGGAATGGATTCTTTTGGTCTTTGGGTTAATATAAGGTTTCATCCCTTCTACATAGGTTGAATTTAGCTTGGTAAGCTGACGATATTCTAGGATTTTTTCTATGATAGGTGATTCTCCTCTTAATTTTTCTAGTACATCTTCTGCTGTGGAATAGCCATTTTTTGTTTTTTTCTTGGAAGGTAATCCCATTTTTTCAAATAGAATTTCTCCTAGTTGTTTTGGCGAATTGATGTTGAATTCTTCTCCTGCTAAATTGTAAATTTCATTGGTTAAATAGTCAATGCCATCTTTTAAAGTTTTTCCATATTCTACAAGCTCTTTTTCTTCTATATGCATTCCATTCCATTGCATATTAGCTAGCACTTCTACGGTCGGCATATCAATATCGGTAAATAAATCGATTGCTTCGATTTCTTTTAGTTTTTGTGTTAAAAGATTGGATAATTCATAAATACTATAAGCGTAAAATGCAGTTTGGTAAAGTAATGTATCTACTTCATTTTCTGTATTTTCAAATAATGTAATTTGCTTGGTATCTCCTTGGACTCCATTTTTTTGCAAATAGTCATTGGTATTTCTATTTAAGTATTTTTCGATTAAATTGTCAATTGGATATTTTCCTTCTGTGGGGTCTAAAATGTAACTGGCAACTGTTATATCATATTTTAGATTTTGCATGGTAATTCCCATTTGTTTTAAAATGATATAAATATTTCCTAATTCATATCCTATTTTTTCAATTTTTTCGTTTTCAAAAATGCTTTTTAAGAAAGCATCAAATTCTGGTTCTTTTTTTGTTACATAATAAACTTCTTTTTCTTCATAATCATAGATTGCAATTGATAAAATATCTTTTTTTATAATATTTTCTTTCTTTTCGTTTTCTTCTAGTCCCAAGTAAAAGATTAGTTTTGGTAGTTTGGTTATTTTTTCTTCTACTTCTTGGATAGAAATATTAGAATTGATTTTAAATAGGTTTTCGATGTCTTTTTGTTTGGTATCTGCATTTTTTCCGTCTTCTAAGTGAAATCTTTCGATAAATCTTTTAAAATTCCATTCTTGAAATAATGCCAATACTTTTTCTTTGTCCCATTCTTCTACTTTTAGATTTTCTAGTGTATCCTCTAATGGTACATTGCGATTGATTTCTCCTAATTTTTTGGAAAGAAAAGCCATGTCTTTGTTTTCGATAATAGCCTCTTTTTGTTTTCCTTTTAAGTCATCGGTTCCTTCTTCTATACTTTTGTATAAATTTTCAATTGTACCATATTTTTTAATAAGATTGATTGCTGTTTTGGGACCAATTCCTGGAACACCGGGGATATTATCTGAGGTATCACCTTGCAGACCTTTGACTTCTATTAAGGCTTTTGGTTCTACTCCATATTCTTCTTTTACTTTTTGACGATTATATTCTTCTGTTTCTGTTTTTCCTTGTTTGGTTCTTGGAATGCGAATGGTTACTTTGTCAGTTGCTAGTTGAAAGGTATCTCGATCTCCGGAAAGAATGGTTACATCTAAACCTTGTTTTTCTCCATATTTGCTTAAAGTGCCTAAGATATCGTCTCCTTCATATCCTTCTTTTTCGACAATATCAATATTCATGGCTTTTAAAATTTCTTTTATCATGGGCATTTGCTGAGCTAGTTCTTCTGGCATGCCATGACGATTGGCTTTATAGCCTTCATAAAGTTCATGCCTTTTTGTTTTGGCTTTTAAGTCAAAGGATACCGCTATATAATCAGGTTCTAATTCTTCTAAATTTTTAAATAAAATGGCTAAAAAACCATATATGGCATTTGTATAGGTTCCATCTTTTGTACTTAACATTTTACTTCCCATGATACCGTAAAATGCTCGGTTCATGATACTGTTTCCATCGATTAATAGTAATCTTTTCATAATATTATCCTTCCTTTTTTGTTAATACAACAAAATCATCTATATATATTTTATCCCATAAATCTTGCTTTACCTCTATTTCATCATCTTTTTTCATAACATAAGCTGCATTTTCTTAGGAGTTTATATTTTCTGGTATATAAAAATAATATTTTCCAAAGGATTCGACACTATCAAATGTTTTTTGACCATTTTGATAGGTTACAGTATCTGCAAATTCTTTTGGATTGATTTGATTGTAAAAACAGATGTATATATAAGGTTCTTTAAAGGCATATTCAAAATAGATTTTGTCTACATCTAAAGTGTCTACATATTTTATCACACTTTCTACTTCTCCCTGAAAGGTACGGTAATTGTTCCAATCTGTTGTATAATACGTTATTTGAAAACTGATCAATAAGCTTACATAAAAAATCGGTATTACGATTTTTGATAACTGTATTTTTTCCAATGTTTTTGCGATTCCTAAAATGGTATAATAGATGATTGGAAAAATAATGATATTGATGCGATTGATATTTGGTTCTACTACAAATAGCAATAAAAAAGCTGTTATAAACCATAGGTTCCATATCCATTTGCTACTTTCTTTTTCTTTGAAGTTTTGGTAGATTCCTAATAAAGTAAATGGTAAAGAAATGATGTAGGTAATTCCATATGGTGAAATGGCATTCCATGGTAAGGAGTCATTTTGTGTGATTAATATTTTAATGGATTCTATCAAATTCGTCAAACTGTTTTGTATCAAGTTTCCTTGAAATAGGCTGGACAGTTCTTCATATCTATTTTCTGCAAGTATCGGTATCGTAAAGAAAATTTGGATTGGTTCTAAATGGAATGTATTTAGGATAACAAATAGGATTATTGGTAAACTTATGATACCTATTGTTCCTACCATTCCGATCGCATGCTTGATTTTGATTTCTTTTTTATAAAGTAGATATACCAGCAATAACCCAACAAATATAGGCAAAAAGAAGTAAGATGTTCCATAAGCATAAGAACAAAAGCCTAATAAAATTGCCGCAAAATATATGTTTTTCACTTTTTTGGTTTTTAAGTAATTTATCACAAAATATACCGCATATAAAACCATATCTGGGAATAGATTGGACTCTAAGCCCCATCTAGATTTCATGATATGCCAAGGACATATTGCTAAAAATAGTAGTCCAATTGTTGCTATTTTTTGGGTAGTTATTTGCTTTAAACTTTTATATAAAACAATTAATGATATACAACCAATGATTGCCATAGGTAACCTAACAGAAAGTAAGTTTAAGCCTAATATCTTTATAAATGGGATTAATAAATAGGTATATAAGGCATTTTGTCCACTTCCCCAAGATTCTAAAAATATTGGCATGAAATTTCCGTTTCGATCGATTCCATAATTTAAAATGGAATAAGCTTCATATCCACTAGATGCCTCATCTACATTTAAGGCATTTGGAAAGTCTGCAATCCATAAAAGTCTTGTTAGAAATCCTATCACAAAACTAAAATATGCAATTAGGATGTATTTATTTTTTATAACAAATTCTTTTTTATTTTTTTCTCTGCTAAATTCTTTTCTTAGTATAAAAATAGGAACTATTATACTAATAAGAATGGCTACTAGATTGTACATTGTTATCTCCTATGGTTTATTCATAAATATCAAAAATACCAATTTCGCCTATTTTAGTTTTATTGGCTTGGATATATTCTCTTACTTTTTCTGGGTTTTGCCAGTTTCTATTATAGGCATCATTCATGATTAAAATTTGTGTATTTTGTAAATTTTTCAAATTTTCAATTTGCCCTTCTTCTCCTCGGGAACCTAAATTTCCTTTTAAAAACATATCATAATTTTTGTGATATTGATTAATTGGTATGGTATAGTAAGCTGCTGTTGCATCTAATAGAATAACTTCTTTTTCTTGACTTTGTATATATTCTCCCACTCTTTTGACAGAATCTATGCTATCTTGGCTCATTGGTAAATATTTAAAATGATTTAGTTCTAAATTGATGTTTTGCTTTGTATAACTGTTGATTCCATAAATAAAACTTACGATAGACATAATTACAATAAAAGTTTCTAGAAAACATTGTGTGATGATTTCTTCTTTTTTTGGTATTTGTATTTTTTCTGCCCATAGATGAATTAGATACATAAAGCTAATTAAGGTAGGAACAATGGCAAGGACAAAATGGGATTCATCTGCAATTGGATAAACCAATACTAAGCTTGCTATGCTAAAAATAAAAAGAGTAAGCATTTTTGAATCCTTTTTTTTCACAAATAGATAACCTAGTATTAGGTTGATAATTGGTAATAAACTTAGTATTCTAATTAAGATACTTTTATTTTTGATTAATCTTTCTAAATAAGAGATTTGATTGGAAAATGTGGTTATTCCTAAGATGGCATAATCGATAAAGTCATGCCAAGCTCCATGAACTGCCAAATAAATAACCATTAATAAAACAACAAGCAAAACGCCTAATAATCGGTTTAAAGCACTTTTTATAAATTGTTTGAAATCTTCTTTATTTCGTACAGCGAATAATGAATAGCCAATGGTGGCTAGTGCTATTAGAATACCTGTTGTTTGCTTTAAAGTAATGGCTATTCCTGCGATGATTCCTACTAGAAAATCTTTTTTGAAATTTGCTTTTGGTTTGTTTTTTTCTTTTAGTTCTATATTCAAAATAATAAGTATGGTAAGTAAAGTTGCCCAGTTATAGTCAATTGTAAAATAATTGCTCATAATGATTGCTAATATAATTAATGTAATATATTTTAAATATTCTTTTATTTTTAATGTTGACATTATTTTGTAAACCATAAATAAAATAATGGTATCAAGAATAATCGCAAGAATTCTCATAACTAGCATTTCTTTGCCAAAAATTCTTAGAAAAATGGAACATAAGGCTGGTAAAAATGGTCCTTGTATGATGTTGAAATCTCTATAAGGAATTAATCCATTTGCCATGCAATTGGCAAAATTGAAGTTCCACATTTCGTCTAAGTTGTTTACTTCTTTGGGTAATATTTGGCTTGTGATGAATAATAATAAAAGGATAAAAAGTGCTATTTCTTTTTTATTTATCTTTTTTTTCATGTTTCCTTCTTTTCTCTTTTTTATATTTTTTTCTGAATTTTTATATATCATATTTTTGTTGAAATGTCTATAAATTGATTGTAGTTCTCACATAATTTTTTTATGCAATCGTTTTACATACATCAATCCATTTTTTATAGTTCGATGCTTTTTCTAATTCCTCTAAACTTAACTTTACAGCACTATTAGAACTACCACAAGCAGGATATATAACTTCAAATCTCTTTAAAGACTCATCTAAATAAATAGCTACATCTTCATTTGCGCCAAATGGACATACGCCTCCTACTTTATGTCCTGTTAATTCTTCTACTTGGTCAAAAGGTATCATTTTTGCTTTTGTGTGAAATTCCGATTTATATTTACTATTATCAATCTTGGAATCTCCTGCTACTACAATTAAAATTGGTTTATCATTTACTAGAAAAGATAAGGTTTTTGCAATTTCTTCTTCTTTGCAATGAATTGCTTTTGCCGCTTCTTCTACCGTTGCAGATGAAACTGGAAATTCCATGATTTTATTTTCTAATCCGTATTTTTGTAAATGTTTTTTGGCTTTTTCTAATGACATATTTTTACTCACCTTTCTTTTTTTTATTTTTTAGTACATGTAACAAGTTACATATAATGTATTTTGCATACATAAATATTGCCTTTCATCTACTTGCTTTAGGTATTGCTCTATCTCATTTTTTGTAATTTCTTTTTCTTTTAAATTAGTCTGATTATAATAATTAATAGCTCCTCGAACAGACCAGCTTGTTCGAAGTGCACTACAGGTAGTAATACTGCCTATATAATTTAAATTGGTATAATAGGCAAGTTTGGCATTCCAAACATCAATGATAACTGCTAAGTTTTCTACTTTTGTTCCTGACTGTGCTTCGTAATCTTTCACATATTCTCCCATTTCTAATGCCTTTGTTTTATCTAATTCGTTTACTTTTTTTACTGTGGTTGTATTGGTGATAATGGTTATACTAAGTGCAATAAAGTAAAGGATAAAAATTAGTTTTAAGAAAAGATTGTATTTGCCATTTTTTTCGAATAAATTTGTCCTAATCATAATGTGAAGCAATAAAAATCCTATAGTAGCTCCTAGCGAAAATCGAATTCTTCCAGAGGCAAATCCACTTAGATTATAGACCGATGTAATAAAAGAAAATGCGATGCCTCCTAGTATTATAATAAATTGTTCTAGCAAAATATTCTGTGTGTTAGGATTTTTTTCTTTTCGTAATTTTAAGACTAATAAAATTTCTATGCTTATTAAAAATAGTATGAAAGCATAAGGATAAAATAAGTAGCCTGTATTAATCAATACGCTTGTAAAATTTTGAAATAGGAATTCTATATTTCGTAATAATTGGCTTAGATCAAAGTCTCTTGTTTGCGATAAATGTAATATATTTTCTATCCAATGGATAAATAAAAGATTAGCTAATATCCCCAAACCACTTATCGCAATTGCTTGTAACATATTTTTTAAAACTGCTTTTCCCTTTTTTTCTTTTAAGATAGAAAATACTAGTGTGGTAATAAAAAAACATGAAATGGTCCCTTGGTAGCAAAAAATAGCTAGTAACATAAGTAAGGTTGCTTTTAGTAAATTATGTTTTGGTTTGTTTACAATCATTTTGGCTGATAAAATATAAAATAAAATACTAAGTGCCATTACGAAACATTCTTGAAAATACATATTTTCTAAGTACATAAAATTAAATATCGTAAAAAATGAACTTGCTATTAAAAAAAACTGACTTATTTTTCCTGAGAATGTTTTATATTTTTCTACTTCTTTTTTGATAACCATGACTGCTAAACATGTTATTAAAATTGCTAATATTGTTAGTAAGACTGTACTGACCTCTATTGAAATGTGAAAAGAACTAACCATATTCATTATAAAAAATTGAATTAGTCTTCCATCTAAAAGAGAATTTTCTGTAGCATATACTGGTAGTGATTTTTCAAAAATCAGATAAGAATCTGTTGCAAAATGTGGCATTAAATATCTATTAAATAAAATTAGTGCTACTATAAATATGTTACTAAATGTGGTTATCATAACTTCTCTCCTATTTTTCTTTATCTTTTTGAATTTGTTTTTGATATCTATCTTCCTCTGAAAATATACACCCACAATATTTCTGCATATAAAGTCCTATCTCTCTGGCTTTTGCTTGTCCTTCTCGAAACCCCACTCTAAAATCTCGATACAAAAATTGCAACCCATAACTTTTAGCAATTTTATCTCCTAGTTCATGAATGATTTCATGTTTTTGATAAGGACTTACTAAAAGTGTTGTAGAAATAGCATCATAGCCATTTTCTTTGGCAAATTTAGCTGTTTTTTCCAGTCTTACAGGATAGCAATAATCTTGGCATCTTGTATCTACATGATTGATTGTATTTTTACAAAATTCTTGTAAACCATAATTTTCTTCAAATATAGCATTTATTTGGATACTTTTGGTATATTCTTTTAAACAATCTCTCCTTTGCTTATATTCCATATAAGGATGAATGTTTGGGTTAAACCAATATACGGTGGGTTCGATTTCTTCGCCTCTTAATTCATCGATACAATATACACTACATGGTGCACAACAAGTATGCATTAATAACTTCATCTTTCTTCTTCTCCCTTTCTCCTCGGGACCGGATCTTAATGATACCCTAGATGTCGGTAAGCTGGTGGTAAAACCACTCTTCCTTTTGGTGTTCTTGCAATAAAACCAATTTGTAATAAGTAAGGTTCATATACATCTTCAATGGTATCAATTTCTTCTCCTAGTGAAGCTGCTAGTGCTTCAATTCCTACCGGTCTTCCTTCATATTGCATAATCATGGTAGATAACATTTTTCGGTCTGTTTCTTCTAGTCCTAGTTCATCAATTTCTAATTGATTTAAAGCATATTTTGCAATTTTTAAATTGATTTTTCCATCTGCTAATACTAGGGCAAAATCTCTAACTCTTCTTAATAATCTATTTGCTATTCTAGGGGTACCTCTTGACCTTCTTGCTATTTCTGTACAAGATTCTGGGTCAATTTCTACTCCTAAAATTTTACTGGAACGTTTTAGAATAGTACTTAAATCTTCTACAGAATAAAGTTCTAGTTTTTTTTCAATGCTAAATCGATCTCTTAATGGTGTTGTTAATGCTCCTGCTTTGGTTGTTGCACCTATTAGTGTAAATTTTGGTAAATCTAGTCTGATCGACTTTGCTTCTGCTCCTTTGCCAATGGTAATGTCTAATACAAAATCTTCTAAGGCAGGATATAAAATTTCTTCTACTACTTTGCTGAGTCTGTGTATTTCATCGATAAATAGCACATCAAATTCTTCTAAGCTTGTTAAAATCCCTGCTAAATCTCCTGGTTTTTCGATAGCTGGTCCTGATGTTATTTTTATTTTGGAATGCATTTCATTGGCTATGATACCAGAAATTGTAGTTTTTCCAAGTCCTGGTGGACCATAAAATAAGCAATGATCTAGTGGTTCTTTTCTTTTTTTAGCTGCTTCTATATAAATTTTCATACTTTCTTTGACTTTTGTTTGTCCAATATATTCTTGTAAGGTTTGTGGCCTAAGCGTTTTTTCAAATTTTTCTTCTTGCTTATCTGTAAGCTCTGGTCTGCTTAAATTTTGATTATCCATTCTGTTTTCACATCCATTTATTTAATATTATCTATAAAATTTTCAATTATTTTAATTAGTTCTTGATTATTTTCTTGATATTCTTTTGGGGTAAATGTCTTTATTCGATGGAGTGCTTCTGGTAAGTCTTCTACATTTTGAATACCAATCAGGTATTTTCTTTCGTTAAAGTCTTGTACAATTTGTCTTTGGTGGTCATTGACGTGTTCATGAAATTCATGCAGTCTTGGAACGGCAATTACTTTTTTATGCTTCCTTAAAGCCATTGTTATGGATCCTACTCCCCCATGCGTTATGATAATATCTGCTTCTTCTATCAAATTTTCTAAGATTTCTTTTTCTATCATATC
Source organism: uncultured Clostridia bacterium (assembly GCA_944390615.1). Classification (GTDB taxonomy): domain Bacteria; phylum Bacillota; class Clostridia; order TANB77; family CAG-508; genus CAG-269. The sequence continues at coordinate 14,301 of CALXRJ010000037.1, forward strand.
AAATATTTTCATTTTTTCTGTTTTATATTTGGTAAATCCTGCTTGCACAACAACTCTTTCTTGAATAATCCCACTGTCAATACAATCTTCGATTTGTTGTAGTAATCTTTTAAATTCGTTGTGTTGTGTTCCTAATAATACGAGTATCATACCTGTTTTCCTTTCTTTTCAAAGGGTTCCTTGTTTAATTTTCTACTCTCTTTCCCCATCTTTTGCTTCTTGGGCATCTTGTCTTATTTCATACATCATTTTTGCTTCTTGGTATGTTAAAAGAGTAGCTTGGCTGTTTTTCTCTTGTAGTAATTGATTGACTGATAAAAAAACAGCTTCTTGTATGTATTTTTGCGAAAGTACCCAATATTTTTTAAAAGCTTCTGTTATATCAAATTCATCATCATTTTTATCGGTTTCTTTTGGCTTAGTTGTATCTTCTTGGCTAATTAATTGTTTTATATAGCCTTGTTCAAGAATTTCGATTAGTTTTGTATAGATTTCCATTTCAGAAAATCCTTCTTCTAACCAATTCTCGGCTAAATTGGTTAGAAATTTTTCGTATATTGCAACTCGAATATCGCCTTCCCATTCCACCTCATTTTCCTTGGATGCTTTATAGACATCCATCAGGTCAATTAATGTGTCTGGTTCATCGATTCCTGCCTCTTCCATTTTAGCAATTATTTCTTTGGTATTATGTTCTGCTAAATAATAAATATCAATTTCTTCTAATGCGATATCATATAAACTTACAAGGTCTTGTAATTCTTTATAGCGGTATGAAATATCTGCTTCTTCTTCTCCAGTTGTTTCAAATCTTATATATTCTGTTATTCCTTCTTCTAATGCTTCTCCTATATTGTTGATATTTTTATTTTCATCTAAAATTAAAGAATAAGTGGATTTTCGAATGTTTTTTCCTTCTATTTCT
>CALXRJ010000038.1 GCA_944390615.1 uncultured Clostridia bacterium
TATACAATAATAAAAATATTTATAGTATGAAACTATATTACCACACCAATCCAAATTTTGCAACCCAAAATCTAAATTTTCTAACAAGAATCGTTGGAGGCGGCTTCTTTCTGTAGTAAATTACTATTGTCAACCCAAAAACCACCTCTACCATAAAATCTATTCTATCCTCTAATAAGATTGTAAGAAATATCGATTTCCATTATTTCCATACAACTCATAATTAATATTATTTACATTATAAGAGCCCCATCGCTCTCTCCCTAATGCTACATAATATACCTTTTTTAAAGTATTATTGCCCGAATTTTTTATATATTCATACATATCAGAAGTAGCAATGGAATTAATATTATAACTTCCCATAATACTACTATAACTTCCTAAAAATCCCATTTGAGCTCCGCTAGCAGTCTTATAACTTAACGGTATATAATGAATTGTATCTCCACCACTTACATCTTGTTTCTGCTCAAAATTTAATTTCCACGCTCCGGCATAATAGGTAAGCTCTGTTCCTTTTGTTAAAATCGTATTATTCCCTGTTAATAATGTATTATCATTTGACTTACAATAAGTATAATTACCATTTGTATCTTTAGTTAAAATATAAATATCATTTTCATCAATATATTCTTTGGTTAAAGTATTTGCAACTACGGCATAACCATTATATTGTTTAGAACCAATATTCATGCCTTGTAAAAATGAAATGACACATACATCGTTTTGGATATTTTCCCAATCTGTATCCGAAATTTTTGGCATAATAAATGATGTCCCTGCACTTGATGAAAAACCTGCAATAGATGTAGAAAGATTAGTTTCAATGACATAACGGATAACAGATCCTCTATGTTCATTAAAATTGGAATTTCTATTTTCTAAGTTGGTAGTAGTATCATCAAAAATTTTAGTCGTTCCATAGTCAGATCCATAATAGGTTTGCAAAGAAATTTCTATTGACTCTGGATTGTTCCAAATATCTGCATTACTTACTGTTAAATTAGATAAGCCATAACCACTATTTACTTGAGTTCCTGCTTTATCTGTATAATCTGATACTGGTGTACCTAAAACTGCCTTTGAAAATTGGTAGGCATTTTTATAATATTCATAAGCACTTTTGTTTTTCTTGATAGCACGACAATATTGTTTAAATTCTTCGTCACCACTTCCATTATCTCCTGTATATCTAGCTTGGCTATAATTTTTGGTGCCATCAGAATCAATGAAAAATATACCAGAACTAGCCGGTATGGTTGTTCCGTTTCCTAAATCAATCGTTCCTGATTTGCTAGAATCATAATTCTCATTTAAATAATATTTAGTGCCATTTATTTTGGCATAAGAATATTCTGTCTGTCCAACATATTCTTTTAATTCTTCTGTATCGTTTTCACTAAATACTACACCATCATAAGAATAGGTTTTATTTATGCTATTATAATAAATACCTTCATCAAATGATGTATTTGCAATAGAGTATAAATATCCATAGTCATAAATATAGGTATTATTTATAATTCCTTGAATTGTGATATAATTATCTAACGTATATGTTATAACAAAATCATGAGTGGTTCCCATTGTATATCTGCAAGAATAATAAACATATGGTTTTAATCCATCCATAATTTCTTCTTTTTCACTATAAGTTGTATCATAATCACCATCTGCTACCTCTGTTAAAGTGTTTGTAAAAGGAGAATAAATATAGTAACCATCATACATAGTAAATACAATAGCAGGCACATATTCTTGCATGACATCTGCTCGATATCCTGTATAATTAAAATTGGATGCTAAAGAATTATAAAGGGTTTTTACAGCTGCTTCAATGTCTTCAATTTTTTCGTTGGTGACATCGCCAAATGCATTATTAACTGTATTTAGTTGATATGCCTTAATGGAATCATAGGTTGCATTTAAAAGTTTTGTATCATACGCTGATTCTGTGGTTGCTGTTGTTATTCTATTATCTACATATTCTGACAAAACAATGGTTATTGGCATAATAATGATGATAAAAATAATAGCTAATGATTGTATTTTCATATTAGATCCTTTCTTATGTTAGAAACAAGTGGTTTTCCACTTTTTTGGTTTATTTTAGTTGAAAACATTAGGTGTAATTCCTAAAATAGAAAAAATATTGGGAACAAACATCTAACTTTTTATTGATAAAACAAAAATTACATGTTTGTTCCCCCTCTTTCGTTATTTTTATGAAGCCATTTGCTTTTTGTTGTATGGCAAAATTAAATCTTTTCTGGTTCTTACAACCATTAGAATAAAAAAGCTTGCATTTTTACTATTTGACAAGCTATTTTATCTAATTTGCGGTTGATTTCGTTACAATACCTGAATCTTGGGCAACAATCGTGGCTGACTCATTTCCTGTAACGCGATACATAAAGTTTCTTAATTGTTGTGCAATTGTTGTATTGGTATTACGTACATTAACAGATATGATATCTCCTTCTACTAAACTTAATGGTAAAGCTTCTAAAACTTGTGTTGTATACATGGTATAATATACATTATCGCCAATGGTTGTTGTACTACCACTTGTTTTTTTAGCTGGATTTTCGTCAAGTTTTTGGATGGTAATTTCAGGGTCATAAGAATTTCCTGTTGCTGCTAAAGTTAATATAAAATTATCATAATCTTCTTGTGAAAGATATCCAGTTGTTCTTACTTTGTTCGTAAAGTCTGTTGTTGCTGTTTGTACTGCTAATTGTGTGGCATCATCTGTTTTGTCTGCCATGGTCATAAGTGGGAAAACAAACATTAAGATTGCTGCTAAAAATATGGCTATAATGGTTACTGCTGAATCACCCATAATTTTCCTTCCTTTCAAAAAATAATTTAAACACTTATATTATATCATTTTTCTATTTATTTTGCAAATATTTTATCTCTTGCTTTTTGTTTACTAAAATTTTTATTGCTATTACTTTTTTAGTAACTTTTTATTTTTGCTTATGATAAGCCATCCATATAATTCTTCTCAATATAAGTAATAATTCTATAAGTTTCTTTATTTTCAGTGGAAACACCTGGTGCAGATGCATTTTGGTATTCCCCTAAATATTCATAAAAAGAAAAATTTTTTATTTTGTTATAAAATCCATTCTTTAATTTTGCATTAATATCTTGATTGGTTTCATTTCCTATCGTTACTTGTATGATTTTTTGTCCTTCTGTTATAACTGTTTTTCCGCCTATAGTAAGGGGATGTTCTGCTTCCATTATGTCTACTGCATCATCTCCCAGTCCTTTTAAAGCATCACAGTCTGCTGCTACTAAATAAATGACATAATTTTCTTTAATTGCTCGATACATAGCTGAAACAACAGTATCTACGCCTACTAATCTCGTAGCCTCAGCATCTTTACTGTCAATGTAATTGATATAGCCACTAGACCCTCTTGCCATTTGTACTGTTTCTGTTTGCCCTACAATTTCATCAATTCCAACTCTTAAAGTTGTGAAAGAAGATATACAAACTGTAAGTGCTACAATAAATATTAACACTTGTCCTGCCATGATTAAAGCATCTGACACATTTTCCATTTTGCATACCTCCTTTCTTCCCTTTTATTTATGGATTTTGCGTTATTAATTTTGCTTTATTGATATTGTAGTTACTAATCCGTTACTACTATAAGTACCTGTAACCGTATAATATTTTCCACCAGTTGTCACTCTCGTAAATGTTGTACTATCTTTATCTAGTATTGTTGCTCCAGTTTCATCTGTTACGGTTATATATTTATAAGTTTCACCAGAATTAACTGCTGACATATTAGAAGATAGACAATATTGTAATAAAGCATTTACTTGAGAGCCTGCAATAGAATTACCTAAGTATGGTGTAATTTTGGAATTAAAAGCTGCTATTTCCTGCTCATCCATATTAGCCGCATCTTTTGCTGCTCCTCCCATTCGATTAAATAATAGTACTCCTAGTGATATTATCATGATAGCAACTAAAATTGCTCCTGCTATAATTAAAGCTTTTGATGCATTTTCCATAATTTTTCCTTTCTAATCTTATGATTGCTTCTTGATTGTAACTTTATTAATATAGCCATTAGCATCAGTAGTATATGTAGCTTCAAATGATAGTCCACTGCTGAAACGTGGATAACCGTTAGCTTGATTTATTGTTTGTGTTGCAGCAGAACCTGTACCTGAAACTGTTACTGTTACGCTAGTTCCTCCAGAAACATAGCTAGACATATTACTATCTGTAGCATCAACTGCTATATAATGTCTTTCCGTTGCAGCAACACTATTTTGGGCACCATTACTTGCAGATATTGCATCTATTAAAGAATTCATATCATTAGCAGATTTTCTATTTCCACAATATTGTGAAATTCTTGTATTAAATGCCTGTACTGTTTCTGAGTCTAAATTTGCATCTGTAATAGTTCCTCTCGCATTGTTATAAACTAGGATTCCTAGTGAAATTAATAGAATAGCAAGTAAGATAGCTCCTGCTATAATTAGTGCTTTTGAAGCGTTTTCCATAATAAATTCCTCCTTTTAATTTTTTCTTTATTTGTATGTAGATAAAACAAATCTTATGGAATAATCAGTTTTACCTAATATTAATATCTAAATTAAGTCGTTCTTTGTTCAAAAAGAACATAACGTACCTTGCCTAAGCTGTTGTAATCAATTCTGGTACATTCGAAATAAATTTCATTATAGTATTGAATAAAATTTTCCATTCCACCATTATATATGGTTTCCATTTTATAAGTTGTTTCATTATCCATTATTTTTATTTCGATTTCGATTGAATTGGTATCATTTTGAATATAAAAGCCTTGTTCATCTTTTGAAACAGCATTTTTTTCATTTTGGTTTACTGCTCTGTTGACAGCTGTTGTTACTTCTCTACCTGTTATTTGCTTGTTTAAATAAGTTTCATATTCAAGGTTTGCTTCTTGAATGGAACTTTGTTCTGCTTTATAGTTTATGTATTTTACGCCAAAAATGGATAAAATTATTAATACTATGCATAATATCAAAATTATTATTTTTTTCATCATTAAATTTCCTTTTTTAAGTATGGTCTTCAATTGTTACAGAATCAACTAATCGTGTTTCTGTATTAACATGAACTTCTGTACAATTATATGTTTTGGTAGATGCTTTATTATTTTCTAACCAAGTAGTATAATTTTCTGTTTGTGTAAGATCATTTCCATTATAAAGTATTTTTATTTTTGCTGCAAATTTGGGATCTTCTTCACTGTCTTGGGCTAAATTGATTAAAGTTGCTACATCTTGTATGGTTAATGGCTCAGTACCTGGTCTACTTCCTCTTCCTTCAAAATTTAAAAATCGCTGATTAAATTCTGCAATATCAGATTGCTCTAATGTCGAATAAATACTGGACGTACTATCAGACATTTGTCTAAATAAATAGGCAAATAAGGTTAATAGTAAAATTGCAATTAGTACTCCTCCAGCCATTAACAAGGCCTTAGATGCATTTTCCATATTTTTCTCCTTCTAATAAAGATTTCCTGTAAAGTCAAATTTCATTTGGTATATTCTACCTGTTGTTGCATCATATTTTAATTGAGTAGCATCAGAAGAAAAAATTCCTCTCTTAAATTGAACAAATTCGTAATATTTATAGATAGTTTCTTTTTCATTGTTCAACTCCGATGCGGTACTTACTTCCTGATTGGTTGAATAGGCATTAAATGTTTTGATTGCATTTTCTTGGTCTCCTGTTACAAATATGGAACCAATACTTTTGGCTAATCTAGTAGCACTATCTGCTCCTCCATATCGTCTTTCTGCATCATCTTTAAAATCCAAAACAGTCTGTAATTGATTGACTGTGTTAGATTGTGTGTAAGTTAAATTTCCACTTCCTGTAAATAATCTAAGTGTCCCATCTCTTGTAAAATTGTCTTCTCTAGTTGATTCGCTTCCCAAATTTAATATAATAGTAATTGGTTTATACTTGTCATTTCCAACTGCTTCTGCATCACTAGATTCTCTAGTATTGTAATCTATTACTCTATTAATTAAGGTTAATAACTCATATCCTTGTACATCATCTCTGTCGTAATTGGCAAATTGTTCGTTAAATTCTGCGGTGTCTTCAATATCTGCTAAATCATCTTGAGAAGATAGGTATTCTGAAAATAGTCCCCAAGCATAGACTAATAAAGATATAATTAATATTGCAAGTAACATACCTCCTGCCATAATTAAAGCTTTTGATGCGTTTTCCAAAATACCTTCCTCCCTTCTTTGGTTAACTGATACTTGTCATAGATGTTGACATACTGGTTAGTCCGATAAATACAAGTGGTATAATTAAATATCCTACAAACATAACAACCATTGGTGCAAAACCAATTACTTTTCCTATCATGGCTTTTCTGGCAATTAATCTGTCATTAGATTCTCTACGTTTTGCTTGATAGTAATCTCTTTCTGAGTCTAACTCATCAAATGCGTCTCGAATTGGTATTTTTTCTACTGCTGCTTGTAAGCTTTCTACAATTCTAATAAATTGTTGGTAGTTTGTTTCATTTTTTAATACTTCTAGTGCTTCCCATGCTCCTGCTTCATAGTTGTTTACACACCTAGATATTGGTTCTTTAAATATGTTGGCATAACGTTCTAGCCATTCCAGAATAATTTCAACATTAACACGTTCTATTCTCATTAGCATTAAGATGATGGTTTGGAATTGCATAACTTCGTCTTCCATTTCCATTTGCCTCATCTTTAATTGGAAATACATAATCCAAATTGGTGCCATGTAGGCAATAATCATAAATACTACTGATAGTAGAACTTCAAACCAACCTAGGTATTCTGCATTAATTTTTTGTAATTTTTCATAAACTCTTTCTGCTGCTGTTGCTATTTCTTCTTCATCACTGCCTTCATAGTCTTCCGATCTTTCCATTGCTTCTCTAATATCATCTACTGTGGTTTCTCGGTTTCCTCTGAACATGTCTAAGAATTTATTATCACTTTCGGTTAAGGCTTGTGCCTCTATTAATTCTGTGCCTGTCATGCCTCCCATTAAGTTATATTCTGATGTCGGCTCTGTATATACCCAATTGATGGCTGTTTTATGTAACTGTACAAATAAAATGAGTGAAACCAGTAAAGTGACAATGGCAATTGTGATACGGTTAATATACAGCCATTCCATTTTCAGCTTAGAGGCTGAATCTTTTAGTAATTTTTGTACTTTAATATATTCTTTGGTTCCTTTTTTTGGAATAAATAAATTGGTTATTCTTTTTCCAATTGGATTTTTGTAAACTTTAGCTTGCCAAGGGTTTTCTGTATTTTGCGTGTTTTTATCTGTTGAGCCATTATTTTTGATTTTTCTTAGTAATAAATAACATAATACAGTAAGTATAATGACTAAGATTTGAACCATCATACCACTTTTTCCATTATAGAAATTTTGGGTAAAACTAAAATTGCTTACTGACCAATTTTTTAATGGCTCTAATCCTAATACTGGTACAATGGAGATAAGGGATAAACTTTGAAATACATAGTCTATTTTATCTCTTTTTAAAATTTCAATTTGCATTTCTTCTGTTATATTGTTTACATTTTTTAAATATAAAGAAGATTTATCAACTTTTCTGTCTCCAAATTCTTTTGTTAGGTAGGAAATTCCTGCAAATTCTTTTAAGTAACTGTTTGGTGCAATATCATAATATTTTTCAAGTTCCATTTCTGGATCATTGGCGATTAGAACTTCATAGATTTTTTCACCTTGCTTAGATATGTTTTTTTCGTCATCTTGTGAAATTTGATAAATGGCTTCTTCTACCATATTAAATTCATGATAAGCATGTCTTATTTCAGCAAAGAAGTCTAATTGTTCTTTTAGTAAGGTGTTATCCATTTTGTCTACCATACCATCTACAAAGCTATCTACCATAAATATTTCAAAGATTAGTATAATGGATAATAACAAATAATTTGTGTGTGCAATAATAATGGATAATACCATAATTGGTATTAAAATGAGTAATGTTTTACTTAAAATTTTAGCCGAGTCACGACGTGTTGCATATTCATCATCTACATTTAGTATTTCTAACCTTCTTCTTAATTTTAAGATATAACTTTTTATAAATGGTATTTTGGTATAGGTTATATATAGTTTTTGGTATAATATTTCAAATGAAAAACTATTTGATTCTGTGCCTTGTCTTAATTTTTTGATTTGTTGGTAATCGGATTTTTTCATTCTTTTGGATAATATTAAATAAGCAATCACTATAAATGCAAAGACTCCACCTACTCCATATATTACATAAAGTAACATATTTGTTGACATTATGTTGTTCTCCTTTCTTTCAAAGGTAGGGGACACATTTTATTTGGTAGGAAAATAGTCCCCTTCTGTAAATCACTTTTGTTGCTTTTTAGATTGTATTGGTTGCTGGTTTTCTTCCACGTCTTGCGTTATTAGCTGAGATTTTTGATTTTTCTTTTCTTTCATCTGCCATTCTATAAACACTTTTTTCGCCCCAGTGTTTTGCTACAAATTTATCAAATTCTTCTGCATCTGTGTCTGTCATGTTTAGTCTCATTTCTCGAATGTTTTTGTCTGATATTTTGTTGGTTATGATGTATTCTCCATCAATATATTCTAATATATTTCTGTATTCATATAATTGAGCATCTGTTGTTTTAGCAAAAAATTGTGTAGCATTATCAAAAAATTTATCAAATTTTCCTTCTAATGTTTTTTCTTTTCTGTGGTCATATGTATATTCATTTTTACTAATTACTGGTGTACATTCGGTAACTCTTTCAATATACCTTTTACCTCTAAAGTCTTTGGTTAAGTGAATATCAAAATTTAATACTTGTACAACTTGTTCCTCTGCTGTTTTTTCATTTTTGAAAACCCCTGCTCTTAACATAGAGTTTCTTAATGCTGTAACTAAGTCTGGGAATGTTTTTGCGTGGTGCGTAAATAAGGTAAATTTAGAAGCAACCTGTGCTGATTGTATCATCCAAGATGCTACAGGGTCTGTTGCAACCTCACCGATGATGTTAACAGATCCATCTGTCTTTTTTTGAACGTCCAAACACTCTTGTCCAGCTATGGTATCTGTCTCACGCATGGATAAAATGTTTCTTGTTGGATAAACTTTTCTTAAGTGTAACTCAAATGCTGTTTCTGTGATACGTAGGTTCATGGTTTCATAGATATTTTCAATCATACCCATTAGTAAGGTTGTTTTACCACAACCTTGCTCACCTGTAATAGAGGTAATTCTTGCCCCTTTTACAAGATATTTTAACAATTCTATTGCTTCGTCTTTTCCTTGTGTGTCTCCTGTCCATTGTTCTAGTGTAGCACGTTTTACGTCGAATTTTCTTACGAAGAATGCCCATGTTTCTGACATGGATGGTCTTACAACAACGACACGGGAACCATCTTTCATTTCATTGATTTTGTAACCATTGGTGTCTGATAATTGTCCTGGGTTATTATATTTATAAATATTTTGACAAACTCTTTTTAGCTCTGCTTCTGTTCCAAAAGATA
>CALXRJ010000039.1 GCA_944390615.1 uncultured Clostridia bacterium
TCTAAGTGTGAAGCCCACCCTAAGATAAGATATCCCATACCGTAAGGTAGTAAGATTCCAGAAAGACTAACTGGTAGATAGGTTGAAGGTGTAAGTGATGAGAGTCATTAAGCCAATCAATACTAATAAATCGAGGGCTTAACCACAAAAAGTTAAGTAAGGAAAAGAATCTAAAAATCTAGTAGGTAGAACCTAAAACGAGAATTCATCTATGTATTTTTGAGTGTGCTAGAATAAGTTATTATAAAACATGAAAAAAAATTGAATAAACTATTGCAAAAATGAAAATAATGTAATATAATAACAAATATTCAAGTAGACAATAATTTTCTAGTGATGATAACATTGAGGAAATACCTGTTCCCATCCCGAACACAGAAGTCAAGCTCAAATGTGCCGAAAATACTTGTGGGTTACCCTGCTGGGAAGATAGGTTGTCGCTAGATTTTTTTTATTTTATAATCGAAAAGGATTAACTTATTTTAAACTTAACCAATATAACAATTAAACAACCAACATATAAAAAACTAGAAATTAGATATATAAAATTGAACAAAAAGATTTACTTTTTTGTTGCAATATAGTATATTTAATTTGTAGTTTTTTTTCTTAAAAAAATTTCTAAGATAGTAAAATAAAAGAATCAATAAAACCCAAAAGGAGTGAGCAATAAAATGTCAAAAGTATGTTGGAAACCAGGAACCTTTATATACCCAATACCAGCTGTTATGGTATCTTGTGGTACGATGGAAAAATCAAATATTATGACAGTAGCATGGACAGGAGTTCTCAATACCAATCCTGCTATGGTTTATATATCAGTAAGGCCAGAAAGATATTCCTATCAACTCATAAAAGGACAAAAAGAATTTGTCATAAATTTAACCACAAAAGATTTAGCGAAAGTAACAGATTGGTGTGGTTGTAGATCAGGAAGTAAATATGATAAATTCAAAGAGATGAATTTACACAAAGAAAAAGCCAAATTTGTAAAATGTCCCATGATTAAAGAAAGTCCTGTATCGATTGAATGTAAAGTAAATGAAATCAAAAAACTAGGAAGTCACTATATGTTTATGGCAGAAGTATTAGCCATTCATGCTGATGAAAAGTACATAAATGAAAAAGGAGCATTTGATATTAGCAAATGTAACCTAATATCCTATGCCAATGGAGGGTATTATGCACAAGGTAAAAAAATTGGAAAATTTGGATATTCTGTTCAAAAAAAGAAAAAGTAAAAAATAATAGCAACCAAGGATGAGCACAATCCTGGTGTTTTACAATAGCTAGCATGTAAAAAAAATCCAAAAAAACGCCAAAAAATGGTTGACATATTACGCTTAAAGTGGTAAAATATTTAGGCATATGTACTTAGACCATATGTTCACATCGTTTATAAAAAGGTAAATTAATTCGGAGGTGTATAAAATGGCAGCAAAAGGACCAAGAGAAAATATTATACTAGAATGCACAGAATGTAAAAATAGAAATTACATGACTTCAAAAAATAAAAGAAATAATGCAGATAGATTAGAATTAGTTAAATATTGTAAATTCTGTAAAAAACGTACAACACATAAAGAAACAAAATAATCAAGCTATTTTAAGGAGGATGTAAAATGGCTAAAAAAGAAAAGGAAGTAAAACAAAAAAGTAGCTATTTTAAAGATATGAAAGCAGAGCTAAAAAAAGTTGTTTGGCCAACACCAAAAGAGCTTGTAAACAATACGATTGCTGTAATCGTATTTGTATTAGTGATAGGTGTAATTGTATTCCTATTAGATTTTTGTTTTGACAATTTAAACAAATATGGCATAACAAAATTACAAGAAAGTGTTCAATCCGCATTCCAAACAACAGAAGATTCGGAAAACGTTACTGAAGGTGAAGGAACAACTTCAGAAGAGGAGAATGGAACTTCCAACGAAACATCAGAAGATAGTGAAAATGCAGAAACAAGTGAAGGTGATTCAGCAACTAATACCGAAATAGAAGGAGAAATGGTTGAGGTTGAAAATGTAGAAAACCAAGAAAGCACAGAAAATAGCAATACTGAATCCAATGAATAAAATAAAAGGAGGCTAAAAAATGTCTCAAAAAGATTATGACATGGTTCCAAGATGGTATGTTGTACATACCTATTCAGGTTATGAAAACAAAGTAAAAACAGACCTTGAAAAAACAGTAAAAAATAGAGAACTGGAAGATTATTTTTTTGATATTATAGTGCCTATGGAAGAGCAAATAGAAATAAAAGATGGGCAGAAAAAAACAAATCTAAAAAAAGTTTTTCCAGGTTATGTTTTAATCAAAATGATTGTAACAGAAGAAACTTGGTACATTGTTAGAAATACAAGAGGAGTTACCAGTTTTGTAGGTTCTGGAACAGATCCAATTCCACTTACTGATGAAGAAATTAGAAAAATGGGATTTGAAAATGTTCCTATTAATGTAGACTACAATATTGATGACAATGTAAAAATCCTTGGAGGACCATTAGATGGTTATACAGGAATTGTAAAAGAAATAAAAAAAGATAAAAGTAAAGTAATTGTATTAGTGTCTATGTTTGGTAGAGAAACACCAGTAGAGCTAGAATTTTCTCAAGTTCAAAAACTAAATTAAGGAGGTGCCATAAACCATGGCAGAAAAAGAAGTAGTAAAACAAATCAAATTACAAATAGAAGCTGGAAAAGCAACACCAGCACCACCAGTAGGACCAGCTTTAGGTTCAAGTGGTATCAATATTATGCAATTCGTAAAAGAATTCAATGATAGAACAGCAAGTCAAGCAGGATTGGTTATACCAGTTGTAATATCAGTTTATAAAGATAAATCATTTGAATTTATCACAAAAGTACCACCTGTTGCAGTATTAATAAAAAAAGCAATCGGACTTCAAAAAGGTTCTGGAAAACCAAATAAAGAAAAAGTAGCAAAAATAACCAAAGAACAAGTAAGAGCCATTGCTGAACAAAAAATGCCAGACCTAAATGCAGCATCTATTGAAGCCGCAATGAGCATGGTAGCAGGAACAGCCCGTTCTATGGGTGTAGTAGTTGTTGACTAATTAAGCCAACAACCATAACAGAAAGTTTATCGTATAAGATAACAATAAAAACAAAATAAAAAAAGATATAAATTAAAAGTTTATATAAAAAATTGGGAGAGTCAACAACTCGCTAAAACCAAAGGAGGATTAAAAAATGGGTAAAAGATATGAAGAAAGTAGCAAATTGATTGAAAAAAACAAAAAATATCCAATCAAAGAAGCACTAGAAGTAATTGAGAAAATGCCAAAAACAAAATTTGACGAAACAGTTGAATTACATGTAAGATTAGGGGTAGATTCTAAACATGCAGACCAACAAGTTAGAGGAACGGTTGTACTACCACATGGTACAGGAAAAACACTAAAAGTTTTAGTGTTTGCCAAAGGACC
>CALXRJ010000040.1 GCA_944390615.1 uncultured Clostridia bacterium
AATATAATTAAGTGGCTCATCCCAAATATAAATATTAGCTGATTCTGAAATACTTTTTGCGATTAATATTTTTTTCTTTTGCCCTTCACTCATATTTTGCATATCTTTTTCAAATTCTATGGAAGAAACTCCCATTTTGGATAACATTGCTTTGAATATACTTTCTTCAATCTTATTTTCTCTTGCAAAAGTTTTAAGGTTTCCTTTTAAATTTTCTGTACTTTGTGGTACATAAGATACTTTTAAATCATTTGAAATTTTTAGTATTCCATTATATTCTATTTTTTCTCCCATTAATAGCTTTAATAGACTTGATTTTCCAGCTCCGTTTTTGCCCATAACAGCAATTCGGTCGCCGTCACTGATTTCAAAAGATATTTTATCAAATAAAATTCTATTTTCATATTGAATTTGTAAGTCCTTTGCTAGGATAAACGGATTTTTTCTGCTGTTTAATGGCACTAACTTTAAAGGGTCTTTTTTATCAATATTGTTTAATAATTTTGATTTTTCATCCACTGCTTTTTCGATTCTTTTTTTTATAACTTTAGCTCTTTTCATCATTTTAGCTGATTGATGACCAATATATCCTCTATCTACACTAGAGCCAGAATTGGTAGTATTATATTTTGATTTTTCTATTTTATCTGACCAATTTGCCGTATTTTTGGATGCTACTTCTAATCGCGTGATGTCTTTTTTTAATTTTTCGTTTTGGGTAAATTCAAAATTATCTTGTCTATCTTTGTTTTCTTGCCAAGAAGAAAAATTGCCTTTTTGAATACTTATATTTGTATGATTGATTGAAATAATGTGATCTACCACTTGGTCTAAAAATTTTCTATCATGAGATACTAAAATAAAACCTTTTTTCTTATTTAAATATTCGACTAGATTATCTCTTGTTTCTTTATCCAAATGATTGGTAGGTTCATCAATCAGTAAAAAATGATTTCCTTTTAAAAATAAACCAACCAAGAGTATTTTTATCTGTTCTCCTCCGCTTAGTACATTATAATTTCTATAAAGTATTTCCGCATCTGTATTCATCAAATTTAGTTCTTTTATGATTTCCCAATCTTCTGCATCTGGTGCTATTTCATAAACAATTTCTATTGCCATTTTATTTTTGTCTTTTACTTCAAAAGGAAAGTAATCTAATTCGATATTTTTGGATATGGTTCCTTTATATTCGTATTGCCCTAATAATAACTTTAAAAAAGTAGTTTTTCCTTTTCCGTTTCTTCCTATTAATCCTAATTTCCAGTCAGTATCGATTTGAAAAGATACATCCTCAAATACATTTTTTAAACTTCCTTCATAGCCAAAGGTTAAATGATTGACATTAATTAGAGACATTTTTCCTCCTCTTGAATTAAAGGAAGCGAGTCTTTTGGGCATAGGTGCCTAAAAGACCCGCTTCCTTTAGTTCCTAGTTAGTATTATTCAACTTCTTTTTTCCATAGTCCATGTTTATTGCAATAAGCATAAATTGTTGCTCCTGGCACATATTTGCTATGTGCTACAGCTTCTTTTCCTGGTTCTAAATAGGTTGTAACTTCTTTGTCGCCAAATACAATACTAATCCATTCAATATTGTGGTCTTCTTCCATCACATGATTTACTTTTACATATATTTTTCCGTCTTTTACTTCATAGGTAGGCACATGTTTTTCTACTGCTGCATCTACTGAATTTGGGATTAATGTTTGCATTTTTTCTCCACAACATTCGAATCCACATTCACAGTTACAATTGTTTAAAACTTTTATAACAGCTCCACATTTTGGACATTTTTGTACGATAAATTCTCTTTTCATTTTTTTATTCCACCTTTCTTGTTTGGTAATTTTTATGTATTTATATTATCATAGAATGAAATGATTTTCAATAGTTTTGTTTATGGAGCCAAAGGGACCGGGTCTTTTTGGTTCCGGGAACCAAAAGGACCCGTTCCCTTTGGCTCCTATAATTCGCAAACCAATTCTTGCATCAAATCATGCACAGACACAATTTCCTTTATCTTGCTGACATTGCTACCACAAAAAACAAGCCCACTATCAATTTTCCCTTTCACAGCATTCACTAAAGCCTTGGTGATACAATAAGGCGTATTAGCAACATCACATGTTTTAATACATTGATAACATCTTTCTATTTTACATTTTTCGTTTTCCATTTTTTTTATAAAATTATTATTAATGGCTCTTCCTGGCATTCCAACAGGACTTTTTATAATTTTAATATCTTCTTCTTTAGCCTGAATATAAGCTTCTTTAAATTCTTTTGATGCATCACATTCATTGGTAGCTACAAATCTAGTTGCCATTTGCACACCACTTGCTCCTAAACTTAAAAACTTTTTAATATCTTTTGAATCCCAAATACCTCCTGCTGCAATAACCGGAATATTTTTTCCAGTTTCTTTTTCTACTCCTTTTATATAATCTACCACATCAACAGTAATATCTTCTAATTTAGGTTTTACATTTTCTTCTAATTCTTCCCTTTTAAATCCTAAATGACCACCCGCTTCTGGTCCTTCTATTACTATCATATCTGGTACATAATTATATTTTTTCATCCAATGATTTACAATTAATTTACAACATCGAAGAGAAGAAACAATAGGTGCAATTTTAGTTTCACTTCCCTTTGTATACTCTGGTAATTCTTTTGGAATTCCAGCCCCTGATATAATTAAATCTATTTTTTGTTTGACACATTCTTTTACAATTTCTGCATAATTCTTTAAAGCAACCATAACATTTACGCCAAGTATTTTATCTTTTCCAGCAATTTCTCTTGCTTTTTTTATTTCTTTTCCTATAGCTCTTAAATTAGCTTTCATAGGATTTTTCGTAAAATCTTCTTCTAAATATCCAATATCAGCTGTTGAAATAATTCCAATTCCGCCTTCTTTACTAACTGTTCCAGCTAAGTTATGCATGGATACACCAACACCCATTCCTCCTTGAATAATTGGATATTTGGATTGCTTATTTCCTAATTTTATACCTTCCATAATTTTCCTCCTTATCTGGTTTGTTTTACTAGATTATCACTTTAGATATACTCTGTCAAGTATCGACTAGGTATTCTAAAAGATAGGGTGCCCCTAACCAGAACAAGTTCCCCAGCTCCCAATTCTGCTTCTGTATTCATGATTTCTCCTTTTTTGTAGTCCATCTTTTGGTAAAAAAGGACAGCTCTTTTAGCCAATAGGATCTATCCCTTTTGCTAAAAAGATCTGTCCTTAAAAAACTTTTTCTTTTTTCTAAAAATCTGCCTCTTTTTTTAATTATTGAAGTCCCATTTCTTGTTTTAATTTGTTTAGTTCATTTTCTACTGAATTGGATGTAGTTGCATATTTTGTTTCAAGTTCTTCTGCTAAATCTGCTGGTTCTTCATTTAGTTCAGCTGTAGCATCTGCTTCATCTAGCATTCTATTTGCTTTTTCTTCCATTTTTTCAAAAGCTTTCATACTGCCTGATGTTGCTTCCATAGAACCTGATATTTTGTTGATTTTTTCTTGTGTTTTAGCAACTGATACTTTGATTAGTTATTATCTTTTTTTTCTTCTATTAATGCATTTCTGATAGCTATATTGACTAGTAAACAAATGGAAACTCTATATTTTTCTTTTAAATTATATAAACCATCTATTAAACTTTCCCTTAACAAAAAAGATCTGGAAACATAAGATTTATTTTTTCTTTCATATAATTGGATATTTTCGGTTTCTATCAGTTTTTCAATAGAGGCATTTACTAATTTACTAATAGATGCTTCATATACTTTTTTAGATAAAAATTCAAGTTCTTCATATAATTCTTCGTCAATATCTAAAGATCTACTTATTAAATTTTCTTTTTTATAAAATCTACTAAAATAAGACATTTTATCCCCGCCTTTTTAGTTTGATTATATACTTTTCTTTGATATAAATTAATCACTATTATACATATATTTTTCCAACTAGCGGTAGTGGTTATTTTTTTTTGTTTTTTTTTATATAATTATACTTATTTTAACAAAGGATGTGTTTATATGAGTAGTAAGTTATATAAGAAGTATTTATCTTTAAAAATTGAAGATTCCAGTTATTTTTATTTATTCAAATCTGGTGTATTTTATATTTTTATTTCAGATGATGCCAAAATCATTTCTCCTTTACTTAATCTGAAATTGACCAATTTAAATTCTGTAATTATGAAATGTGGCTTCCCTATTAATTCTTCTGAAAAATATTTAAAAAAAATGGAAGAATTAAATCTTAAAGTTAAAATTGTTACCTTAAATGATGATTTTTTTAATTGTGAGTTTGAAAAATATTTGAATACAAAAGAATTTGTTGATATTATTAATGATTTTTTAAACATTAATATTGATAATTTATCGATTAGCCAAGCTTTTGATTTACTAAAGGATTTACAAGAAAAATTTAAAAATTTTAAAATATCAAAATAGAAACTTCGGATCTTTTTGATGCAAACAAACTTTGAAGCAAAAAGATCTGTTTTACTGCTTCTCTACCCAAAATAAAAACAGGTAACTTAAGTCACCTGTTTTTGTTTGAATAGAAAATTTTCCTTGTAAAAATCTTTTTTATCATCCTACTCTACTGTAATTTTTAAATCATAAGCATTGATATAATCAGAAGTTGCTGCAATGTTAAGTTGTGTGGATGCATTGTTTTCTAATGCTACAATTACTCCTTTTAGTGTGGTAAGTTCATCTCCTGCTTCATCTACTAAAGTGATTTCTACATTTTTTAGGTCTGTACTAGCTCCTGATGTATTGGTAACATCCATTAGAAGTGTAGTTATTCCATCTTTTGTGGTTAATTGAATATTGGTAAATTTGTATCCACCAACTTCTTTTGCTTCATTTATTTTGCTACTTGTATTTAGTTTGACTCCACTTTCAATTTCTTGGACATAACTATTGGTTGCTGTGTTAGAATTTACCGTATTGGTTGTGTTGTTGTTTTCATTTCCCTTGTCTCTTGTAACTGCTACCACAATTACAATGATTAAAATGATGGCTATGATGACCCAAATTAGCCCAACTGAACTTTTCTTTCCTTTTTTACTACTTTTTTCCAAAATGTTTACCTCCCTTTTTACTTACTTGTGTGTTGTTTTTTTCTTATGATAAATCTGCATAAACATGATGTACAATAACTGTTACTGTATGATTAATATTTTGTAAGTATCCATCAATTAAAACTATATCACCTTTTTTCAATTTTCTGATACAATAATCTGCTTTTTCATCATATGCTAATATCTTTATCCATTCATTTTTATCAATTAAACGAATGAAAAAAACAGCGATGGAATCATGGGTGCTATTTATCACAAATTTAAAATCAACATCACTTTGAATTTTTCCTATTAGAAAACATTCATTCAATTAAATCATCCTTTGTTCTCTACTTTTAATCTTTTGTTAAAATCTTTTTCCATATAAAATAATTTATTGGATAAATGATAGACATCTGCCCATTTTACATATCCTATATGGCCTGCTAAAAATTTCTTAGCTTCTTTACTTGTCATTTTACCTTTTTTTATTTTTTCTGTCAAGCTTTTTACTTTATTTTTTAATTTTCTTTTTCCTTTGTCTCTCAATTTCAGTCTGTATTCATTAATCTTATACCCACAAAAATTAACACCTTGCTTGCCTTTAAAAATTTGTGTTTTATCATTTAAAGTTAAAGCTAAGTTTTCTTCTAAAAATTTTTTTAGTTCTCCTAGAACATATTTTGCTTCTTTTTTGTCTTTTAAAATAAATACACTATCATCTAAATAGCGAACATAGTATTTTACTTTTAACTTGTGTTTGACAAATTGATCTGCTTCATTTAAATAAATATTAGCAAATATTTGTGATGTGTAATTTCCTATTTCAATTCCTTTTTCTCTTGGCTGTGCATATAAAATTTCTTTGATTAACCATAAAAGTTTGGGATCTTTTATTTTTCGATTTAAAATTTTAAATAATATGGATTTATCGATACTGGCAAAATACTTAGCTACATCTGTTTTTAAAATATAGTATTCTCCCCATTTAGCTTTTGCTTTTCTCATATAATTTTGGACACAAAAAGCTGCTCGATGCATTCCTTTATCTTTTATGCAAGCAAATGAGCTATTAATAAACTGTGTTGCAAATGTTCGCAAAATAAAATTGTCTACTAACCATCTATGTACAATTCGATCGATATATCTGGATTTTTCAATTTTTCTTCGTTTTGGTTCTGTTACATAAAATTCTACATATCCCCCATGACGATAAGTTCCAGTTTTTAATCTCTCATATAAATAACGAATATAATCTTCTTGTTTTAAATTAAAATAAATTAACTCTGGTTTTCGATTTTTTCCTTTCCTAGATGCTATGTGAGCCTTCATTAAGTTTTCATAGGTCAAATATTTGTCAAACTCATTTCTAATTGTTTTTGGCATAATATTTGATTAATCCTCCTAGCATCTTTCCAATTTCATAAATTTTTCCCATGGCTATGTCAAATTTTTTAGGATCGATCCACTTAAACTTTTTCATGACTCTTAATAAAATTCTTTGTGTATTTAATTTAGCATCAATTCTATTTAAATATACCAATTTTTTATTTTGCTCTAGTTTATCGATAAATAAGATTTCTTCTAGGGTTGAATACATCACTTGTTTAAAATCTGTTCCTATACTATATTTTTCCGTTCTAGGCAGTATTAACAATAATTGTATCATATATTCCATATAATCTTCATATAGGGGTATTATCTTTAGTCCACTTTCTTTTTTCATTTTTTTCCTCTTTATATATAATAGCGTAGAGCATATATATTCAAAATACTTTCTACTAATATACACTCTACTGATTCATTTTTACCTAGCCAAATTTTCGTTCTGGCTTAGGAGGGAATAAATCTCTTTAATACTAATACATTACGGTATGTATTCCGTAAAATACATAATCTGAATAGGTATTAGAGTGCCAGACGCGAACCGATATTGTTGTTGCTATTAGTAGGGTTGTTGTTGTTGCGATTGCTAGCAGGATTGACATCTGTCGTATTGTAATTGCCTCCACGATTGACACGGTTGGAAGTCGAGTTCGCCTCTTCGATTTATCCCCAAAATTTTTTACTTTATTTCTGACAATATTATGATGTGTTACTTTTAGGTTTACACATCATAATATTGATTTTCTATAATTTGCCTTTCTAAGTCATCGACCAAACTCTATTTTCGCACAATGCTCTAGTTTTACGGTTTTAGGGACCAGGGCTACTGAATATAAAGTGCCAGACGCGAACCGATACCGCTGTAGCTATAAGTAGGGAGGATGTAGCCGTCGCGACCGCTAGCGGGATAGACAGCTGTCGTATAGTAATAGCCTCCACGACCGACACGGTAGGAAGTCGAGTACGCCTCCTGGGTCCACTCGCGAACATTTGAGCTTAAATCAAAGATATTGTTCATGATGTCATTAGCGTATTGTCCGGTACTTGCTCTGGTTCCG
>CALXRJ010000041.1 GCA_944390615.1 uncultured Clostridia bacterium
TATAATATCGTTTCATATATTTTTCTAATTCTTTTACTGTTATTTGATCTTGTGTCTTAGCAGCACCTACTACATATTGAAGAACTTCTGCTTCACTACGTTCTAGACCCTCTGCTTCTTTGTTTAAGATTTTTATCGTAATATTATTTTTCGTTTCTGTATTGCTTTCAAATTCTATATATCCTTTTAAACATAAATGTAATAAAGTGGCAGAAAAAATCCTTCCCATTTCTTTTGCTGTAAAAGTAGAGATTGCATTTCTATCAACAAATAAAGCTTGTGCTGGAGTTGCATTTTTTCGTGGTATTTCTCTGTAATATTTTAAGTCAATGGTTGGTTTTAAAGTTTGTTTTTGAGAAGCCTCTTTAAATGTTTTTATGGTATTTTTGATTAAAACAATTCCTATTAAAAAGCAAGTAAAAATAAATCCTATGGATACTCCTTTTTTGATGTTTTCCTTTTTTTGTCTCTTTAAATTTGCCTCATTTGCCCATTCAGTTTCTTCTGTTATTACTTCATCTAGTCGATTCGTAGAATAATTTCTACCAGAACTTGTTATCATATTCGTCGGAAACAAAGTTCTGATTTCTACATATCTTCCCGCATTGAAATTGGTTACTTCAAATTCTATTTTATTTAAACCTGTTGCATAAATTTCTCCATTTAAATCTTCTGTATGTCCCCATACTTTTATTTCATCTTTCGTCTTTGCACTTTCGGGTAATAGAATGGTTCCTGAAACATTTTTGCTATCTATTTCAAAATCATTTCCTATAAACTGCCAATAAAGTTCTGCATAATCAGAATATTTCGCTATAGCATCTTCTACCGTATAGGTTATTTGATATGTTTTGTTTGCTGATGTATTGTCTAATCCCACGCCCCATGCAATTTCAAAATTTCCATCACTATTGGTTAATCCATAATAAGAATTTTTAGTAACATGATACATTAGATTATTTATTTTGGTAAAAGCTGTATTACTACCATTGGTTATGTCTGTTACTTGTACATTGGTTATGGATGTATATTTGGTTGGATCTGTTTGAAAGGTTTTGAAAAGGGTATTGGTATCTTCTATCGATATATACCAAGTTTCTGTAACATCCATACTTCCATCTTGGTTAATTTGTGCCTCAAAATCCAGATTTTGTAAATATAAATCTCCTGTAGCGTTTGTTTTTCCTGTTCCTAGTAATAGAAAGATTGCTAAAAATGCTATTGTTATTAATATTTTCTTTGTTTTCCCCATTTTATTCTCCCTTCTTTGCCTACTATTTTATTATAGTTCTATAAAAATAGCAATATTTTTTTTAAATTTCATCACTATCTAAAAGAATCGTAACAGGTCCATCATTGATTAAGTTTACTTTCATGTCAGCTCCAAATATACCGGTTTCTACATGGATTCCTGTTTTCTTACATTCTTCTATGATATATTGATATAAATTTTCGGCTACATCAAATTTTGCTGATTTTGTAAAAGACGGGCGATTTCCTTTTTTACAATCAGCATATAAGGTAAATTGTGATATTAACAATAATTCTCCTTGAATATCTTTTAAACTTAAATTCATTTTATCCTCTTCATCTCGAAAAATTCTTAAATTGATCAGTTTTTTTATCATACTATCTGCTATTGCTTCTGTATCTTTTTGTGAAATTCCAATAAAAACTAAAAAACCTTTCTTTATTTTACCAACTATCTTTTCATTCACTTCTACATTGGCATTTTGTACTCTTTGAATGACAAATTTCATAAAACTTTATTCCTTTCTTTTCTTTCATCTTATCATAAAAAATGAAAAAAGACAAATTTATTGTTTTTGGCTATATTTACCTGTTTTTATTGATTTTCTTTCTTTTTTATGGCATAATATAATTATTAAAAATAAAGGAATGAAATGAAAATGAACCAAATTTATTTAAAAAAATTAGAATATGATAAAATTTTAGAAAAATTATCTACTTATTGCCATACTTATGTAGGAAAAGAGCTAGCCAACACCCTTCTTCCCTCCTGTTATAAGCAAGAAGTAGAACTTATTCTATTGGAAACAAATGAAGCAGTAAGTTTAATAGACCGAAATTCTACTCCTCCTATCTCTGAAATGGATGATATTGGAATTTATTTAAAATTACTAGAAAGCTCTAGTAGTGTATCTGCTAAGGCTTTACTTTCTGTTGGCAATATTTTAGAAATGGCAAATGAATTAATCGAATATTTTTCAAGTTTTCTAAATACGGAAGATTATCCACACTTAAATCCTTATTTTGCAGAACTTTATACAAATCCTGGCATCTTAGATAAAATCAAAAAATCCATTATAGACGAAAATACAATTGCAGATACCGCTACACAAACTTTGTCCACTATTCGAAGAAAAGAACGTAGATTAGAACAAGATATCAAGTCCAAATTAAATACAATGATTCATTCTTCTAGTTATTCAAAATATATACAAGAAAATGTCGTAACCATTCGAAATGAAAGATATGTCATTCCGGTAAAACAAGAATATCGTTCTTTTGTAAAGGGTTTTATTCATGATACCTCTAGCACAGGCTCTACCGTATTTATTGAACCTTTGGCTGTATTTGAATTAAATAATGAATTAAATAATTTAAAAATAGATGAAAATGCCGAAATTGAAAAAATTTTATTTCATTTAAGTAGCTTACTTTTTGCCTATACTAATGAGCTAAAATTAGATGTTTCTTTTATTGGAAAACTCGATTTTATTTTTGCCAAGGCTAAATATTCTAATTCTATGAAAGGAATTACACCTATCATAAATGATGAAAAATTTGTAAATTTAATAAATGCAAGACATCCTTTAATTGATGAAAGCAAAGTAGTTCCAACGACTCTAAATTTAGGAAAAGATTTTTCACTACTTATTATTACAGGACCAAATACTGGTGGAAAAACCGTTACTTTAAAAACAGTTGGTCTTTTAGAGCTAATGGCTTGTTCTGGTCTAAATATTCCCGCTTCCGAAAAATCCAGTATTTATGTATTTGATGAAATTTTTGCCGACATTGGAGATGACCAAAGTATTTCGGATTCTTTAAGTACTTTTTCTAGTCATATGATTAATATTGCCAAAATTGTAGATACCGCAACTGAAAATAGTTTGATCTTAGTGGATGAGCTAGGCTCTGGAACAGACCCATTAGAAGGTGCTAATCTTGCTATCAGCATTTTAGAATATTTCAAAAATAATTATATTTTAACAATCGCGACGACTCACTATCAAGAGCTAAAAAGATATGCACTCGTAACCGATGGGGTTCAAAATGCCAGTGTGGAATTTGACATTGAAAATTTAAAACCAACCTATAAACTATTACTTGGCATTCCCGGAAAAAGTAACGCTTTTGCCATTAGTGAAAAATTGGGATTAAAAAAGGAGATAATAGATAAAGCTCGTAGTTTACTAGATAAGCAAGATGTTGATATCGAAACTCTTTTGAAGAAAATTTATGATGATAAGATTGAAATTGAAAAAGAGAAAGAACAAATTCAGAAAAATCTAAATCAGGTAGAATTATTAAAGAAAAATTTGCAAAGAGATGATACTAGATTAAAACAGCAAGAAAAAGAACTTATCGATAATGCCAAAAGAAAAGCAAGAGATATATTGCTAGAAGCTAAGGAAGAAGCAACTTCTTTGATTCAAAAAATGAAACAAATCGAAAATACATCTGGTGCTATTGATGAATTAAACAATTTAAGAAATCAATTGAATTCTTCCATTAAAGAAAAATCAATAAAAGATACAGAAGAAAATGTAGCTACTAACCCTATTCCACGAGATTTCATTAAGCTAAATTTAAAAGTTTATATAACTAATCTTAATCAAAATGGAATTGTCCTTTCGAATATTAACAAAAGTGACGAAGTTCAGGTTCAAATTGGCTTAATCAAAACAAATGTCAATATCAAATACTTAGAACCTGCCAAACAACTAAAAAATGATTTAACCAAACCAGATATTCAATCTGCCCCAAAAGTATCTAAAACTAGAACGGCAAGTTCGGAAATTAATGTAATCGGTCTAACTGTGGATGAAGCTGTTCCTTTGATTGATAAATTTTTAGATGATTGCTTTCTTGCCAAAATTCAAACAGCAAGAATTGTTCATGGTAAGGGAACTGGGAAATTGAGACAAGCTATTCATAGTTATCTAAAAAAGCATAAAAATGTGAAATCTTTTAGAATAGGTAGTTATGGTGAAGGTGAAATGGGGGTTACTGTGGTGGAGTTGACATAACTTTTTTCAAAAGGACCGTTTCTTTTCGCAAAAAGAAACGGTCTTTTTGAAAAATTGCTAATTTATATTACCTAAAAATTCACAAATCTGTTTTGCAAGAATTTCTTCTTTTCCATTATAAGAATGATTAGCTCCCTCAATATATCCAATATTGGCATTTGCATTCTTTATTTTAGTTTTTACAAATTCTGCTTGTTCCTTAGCCTTTCTTTTTATTAACTCTTGTGTATCTCCCCACCTCATAAATAATGGAACTTGTATATTATTTAAAATTTTAAAATCTTCTTTCTCATTGCTATATCTTGCAAAGTCGATTTCACTATAATATTTTATATATTTTAAAAATGTTTTTACAGACATTGGATGAATCGTACTTCCTTCAGGCATTAAAATTGATGTGTTGTTTTCTTTTTCTTTTTGATTGGCATATTCGATATATTCTTTTGGAGTAAAAGAAAGCATCATATCTGGAATATCTATCAATGATAATAATAGAATTCCTTTTATATATTTCATGTAAGGATTTCTTTCTTTTTGCATTTTGTTATAAGTATACACAATTTTAGTTGAACCTAAGCTATGTCCTTGTAAATATATGGATGTATATCCTAAATCAACTGCATATTTTATGGCTCCTAGTATATCATAATATCCCTCTTGAACATCTTCAAATGCTGTTCCTCCCATAAACTTAGTTCCGTCTTTTCTTCTCATATATTTGGCTATTTCGCTACCTCTGTTATTAAAACAAATTGAATCAATTGCTATATTTTGAACTTCACTGGCAATTATTTCTTCTCTTTTTTTAAAGCAATTACTTATCATGCCATGCACTTCAATTAAAACTTTTTGTGTGCTATTTTCACCTTTATATAGGATTCCATTTAATAAAACCTCATCTTCGGAATAAAATTTTATAATTTCTGCTCTCACAATCTTTTTCCTCTCTTTATTTTATTTTCATTTTCTTGTATTTTTTTACCTTTGCTAAATCATAATCTGAAATTATACTATAAATCTATTTTTTTGTATCTTCTGCAGTCTATTTTACCTTTTAAATATACGGATAGTTTTACTCCATTTATTAATTCTTCTTTTTGCCCTTTTGAAAGCTTTTTTATATGATACTCTAACTTACATGCTAATGATTTTTCTTTACTTCTCCATGCCGCTTCTACTTTTGTTACATTATGTGATTTTGTATATTTTGCTCCATTTTTAGATAGATGCTCATTTATGCGTTTTTC
Source organism: uncultured Clostridia bacterium (assembly GCA_944390615.1). GTDB lineage: Bacteria > Bacillota > Clostridia > TANB77 > CAG-508 > CAG-269. Next base: position 5,525 of record CALXRJ010000041.1, read on the forward strand.
TAAGTTTCCAGTCATACCTGTATAAATTGAATTATCTGAACATCTTAACATATATGTATAATAATACATTTTATTTCTCCTGTTTGTTGATACCCCTGCTCCACAAAAAAATACTATGTTATTGCTTTCGTTTATTAATTGTTTAAATTTTTGTATTTTCTCTTCCATTTTTTGCCCCTCTCTTTTTTGGCATATGTTTTTATTTTTGCATTTCGAAGTCTGAAATTTTGTATCCTAGTTCGTTTAATTTTGAATATAGTTTACCTACTGGCATCCCTAAAACATTATAAAAATCTCCTACTATCTTGTCTACAAATATTGATGTTTTACCTGCAAGAGAGTATCCTGCTCTATTTAATAAATGTTTTTCGTTTTCTACATACCATAAAATATCACTATCTGTAATTTCTTTAAGGTGTACTTCTGTTGTGTCTGCAAATGATATTTCCTTGTTTTGATATAGGTCTTTTATTGTCACTCCGGTAATTCCGTAGTTTACTTTTCCACTCATCTTTTTTATGTTTTGAAAGCTTTCTTCTTTGCTTTTTGGTTTTTCAAATTTTGTACCATCCATATATATTATTGAATCTGCTGATATAATTAACGCTTTTTCTTTTATTTGCATGGCAACTGAGTCTGCTTTTGCTTTTGATAAGTCTATTACATATTGCTTTGGGTCTGTAGCATTACTGTGTTCTTCTACTTTACTTGTTACTATCTCATATTTCCACCCAATTAGATCAAATATGTCTTTTCTTGTTTTTGAGTTTGATGCTAGAATTAATTTCATATAAAGTACCTCCTATAGCTTCTTTTATGAATATTTTATATTGTTTTCTTTTCGTTTTTTATTTATATATATTTATAGCACTTATTAAAAAACCTTTCAAGCATATAAAAATTTATTTATGCATAATTTATTAAAACTGCGATTTTTAGACAAAAAAATAGACTTATCAAAACTATAAAGCATTGATAGATCCATGGTGTCAACGAAGTAGACATTTACAACAATCATGACCACCAGTAAAACTGGTGGTTTGCTCTTCGCCTAGAAGGCTTTTGTACTGGCTCTTCTGGGCTCAAGCCCTACTGAATTGTCTGTCAACCGCATTTTTTCCTCAGGCTACCACTTAAGTGGTCCTAATCCTTTTTTTATTTTTCTTTCCTTTTCTTTTTGTTCTTTTTCAAACGGATCCACGTATTCTTTTATACTTATCTGATCTGTCGCTATATCCTCCTGCAGTTGCTTTTTTATATACTCCTCTATTGCTTTTTTATTTTTGCCTACTGTATCCACATAATAGCCTCGACACCAAAAGTGCCTATTTCCATATTTATACTTTAAATTTGCATTCCTGTCAAATATCATCAGACTACTTTTTCCCTTCAAATATACCATTATACTTGCTACACTATATTTTGGTGGTATACTCACCAGCATATGTATATGGTCTGGGCATAATTCTGCTTCTATTGTAAATGTTAAAATAAAAGTGGTTCTTCCGCAATTTATTTGATTAATATTGCAGAAGAACCTTTTGTTTTAATAAATCAAAGCTACATCTTCCATACATAATTCTTTTTATAACTTTTATTTTATTTACACTACCTTCTGCTAATCCATTATTATAGTCATATTTTATTCCATTTTTAACAGCATCTAAATCTCTTTCGATTCCATTTAAGAAGCTATCAATCTCTAGAATTTTATGCTTTTTAGTTTCTTGAATCCATTTTTCTAATTTTTCATGCTTTTTACTAAACATAATTTCTTTGAACTCTTTAACTATTTCATATATTTTACCTGCTTTTGGAAACATTGTAATAACCTTTTCATAGATTTCTTTTGTTATTTTTGTTACTTTATCTATTTCTTTATAAAGTAATGTAATCATTGTCGATCTCTCTACTATTTGATTTATCTCTTTTGATTTTGTTTTTTCTTTTTTTATCTTTGAAAGATATGTCCTAAGCAAAGAATCTGAACCATTATATCCATCTTTTTGTATACTCTCTTTTATTACTTTCCATGTAAATCCTTCATTTTTCTCTTTTTCATCTAAAGAAATTTTATTATACTCTATTACTGTTTTTTCGGATATTCCTAAATACTGTGCAATATCTATGACTCTATATCTTTGTTTTTTTAGTTCTTTTACTTTTAATATTATATCCCATTTTGTTTTGTATTCATATTTCTTTTGAACTTTAGATATTGTTTCTGTTGCAGTTTCTTCTGTGATATTAATTTGTTTCTTTAGAAGTCTTTTTAAAGCATCTTTTGCATATTCTGTTAAATTTTTTTATATATGAAATCTGTCTGACACATGAATTGCTTTTGGATGTGATTTATCGCTGGCTGATTTATACATTATTCCTCCATCTCTTGATATAACCTCTAAATTAGAATAGGACTTTAACCATTTTGTAACGTCGTCTTCTTCTCTTGAATCTATCATGTCTATAATTTGATGTGTTTCTATATCTATCATAACTGTTCCATAATTATGACGTTTCTTTAATGCAAAATCATCTATGCATACTTTTTGTATTTTCTCTTTATCTATTATCATTACTGTTTTTTTTTATTAATCTTAATATTGTATCATCAGAAATGCTAGCTATCCCATTATTTACAACGGACTTTGATGCTCTAGCACTCATTCCTTTTGAGGTATCTATAATTCTATTTTTTAATCTTGTTGTCATTCTTGAATGCCCTTCAATAAAATCAAATTGTTCTGCAAAAGTATTGACATCAC
>CALXRJ010000042.1 GCA_944390615.1 uncultured Clostridia bacterium
TTCGCGCTTCCTCATTTCATTTAAGTTAAGATGCTCTATCAGGTATTCTGGTCACATTCGTCATTCCATAAATTTTATAACAATAACTGTTTGCAGCTTCTCTACAGTATGAATACACTGTGAATAGTAACCATAACTAAAAAATTTTTTTTTTTTTTTTAAATCAAAAACTATATAAAATATTTTTTTATAAATAGAAGGAGGTTTTATTATGCCAATTGTCACTTTTATGAGACATGCTAAAACTACTCAAAATACAGCTGGAAAATTTACCGGGCAAACCGATTGTGATACTACAAAAGAAGGATTAGAACTTGCTAGAAAAAACTTTAAATTTACTGCAGAAGATTTTGATTATTATATTTGTTCTTCTTTAAAGAGAACTGTACAAACTTTAGAAGCTGTTATTCCAGGTCAAACTCCTATAATTGATAAAAGAATTGCGGAAAGGTATCTAGGAGATTGGGAAGATTTACCACATGATAGTATTGACCAAGCTCTTATACAATCCTATGTAAAAGGATATTACGATCCTCCTAAGAGTGAGGCATATTCTGCCGTAAAAAAAAGAGTTTGTGCTTTTGTTGAAGATTTATTTAAAAATTATAAATCAGAAGATAGAATTTTAGTGGTAACACATGCCGGTGTATTAAGACAAGTTAGAGATAATTTTTTACCAGATATGGACAAAGCTCCTATGCCAAATGCTTTTGTTTTAACTGTTACGAATGAAGATTTCGAAAGATATATGGAAAGGAAGGAAAAAGAGCAACAAGCGAGATAGTCCTTAATGCCATAATTTTTACTTATTTAGTTGAATTATGACAAAAAATTTAGTATAATATAAAAAGTAAAAAATTTCAGAAAGGGGTTTTTAATATGAAAAAGGAGACGCGGAAATTAATTAAACTCATATTTCCCAGTGAAGTAAATCAGCTGGAAATTATGAACCAGTTAGTTTTTAAGGGGGCAGTAAAAATTAGCAGTGATTTCATTACTGCTAAACAAATTTTAGATGCTTGGCATCACAACAAAACTGTCATTTGCTGTGGCGAAATTCCTGAATCATTCAGGAGCTTGGCACTGGAAATTCGGATTGTTACATCTTCAGAATTATCTAATAATGTCATTGACATAAATCAAGACATTGTAGAACAGATGGAAAACATTACCGAAAAGAACAATATAGATATCGGTGATCATAAAAGTAACTGTTCCGGAATTACCGGTTTCCCTTCTATTGCAGATTGTAAATACTGCAACTATATGAAGGCTAACTTCTATGATGCTCTGATAAGTAACTATCGTGTTACCTATACGAGTTCAAACTTTGCTGTTATGCCTGGATTAGGTCAATTTATTAATGGCTATTTTCTTGTCATACCATTCCGGCATATCATGTCAACGGCTGAGTTGACTAGTCCCAATTTATTGTTGGAACTGTTTGAAGTTATCAATGATATGAAATATATCTTAAGACTAACCTATAACTGTTCTAATATTTTAGTCTGGGAAAATGGAACTGGAAATGGTGGCTATGGAAAAGCAAAAGACAGCATTGTTCACGCTCACGTACATCTTGCTCCAAGTAGCCTGTCTGCAACTCTGATTCAAAGTATTTCAGGTTTTTCTTTTAAGGAAATCCATTCGAAAGAAATCTTTGATTTCGGTGAGCGGTCATATCTACTCATTCAGGGAAATGAAGAAAATCAGTGGTTCATCAATGATGATCCGGAGCTTTATATTCCTCGCCAATATATTCGTCAACTCATTGCAGATGAATATAATTTGGGAGAAGTATGGAATTGGAGAACTCATGAATTTTCCGATAAGATACTTCAAACAATGGCAGATGTTAATCATGCCTTAAAAAATAACTGGAATCAGCTTCCTGCACGTATTCGCAAAAGGGTTAGTCCTTTCGTGAATAATGTTTGACTATCTTAAAATCCCGTCTGCTCAATTTCTAATGAGCAAAATAATAACATCTATATAAAGTGAGTTGGCACTTTGCCAACTCACTTTAATCTTTTTATATAATATTGACTGTTTTTAAGTATTATTCTCTACAATCTTTTAAAATCAAAGGAACTTCCATTTCTTCTTCTGTAAATCCACAATGGTTAGCTTTTTTATCTGGTGGTTCTTTTGCGATATAACTATCTAATTTTATAGCCGTATCTCCAATTGCTATAGCAATATAATCTCCTATAAAATCATCAATTTTTGGATGTTGTTTGCCTTCCCCAAGTAATCTTTTTTCTAGAAATTCTTTTTTAGAAAAAAGTATATATTCATCTTCAAATTTTTTATGAAATAATTTTTCGAATTCTTCTTTTTTATCTTCTTTTATCCAAAAAGTTATAGCTCTAGGTTCTAAGCTTGCTTGCATTGTCATACATTCTTGGATTTCTTTTAAATCAAATATATTATATGTTTTATTTATATCCTGATGACCATGGTCAGCGGAAATAATTATTAATGTATCTGTTCCTTTTAAATGATTACACATATCTTTTATATTCTGTTCCGCCTCTAATATAAAGTCTTTAACTTCTTTTGAATTAGTTCCTGTTTTATGTAGTAATACATCAGGATTATCATTATATGCCAATATAAAGTTTTTATTGGTATTATTACAAATTTCTTCAACACAATCACATAATTGCTTTGTACTATTAGCTTTCACATTTCTTTTACTTCTTGGGCCACAAGATTCTGGAAGTATTTCATAAGCATTTATATCATTATTAGCTTCTTCTATTTGATCATAGATACTTTTATATTTTACTAAATTATATATATCAAATCTTTCTTTGTTAACTTTTTCAAATGTATAAGAATATCTATCCCTTAATAACTCAACATTTCTTCCTTGTTCTTTAAAGTATTGAGACATAGCAATCCAACCGGTTTCTACTGGGGGTTTGCCAGAATAATATGTTGTCATAGCAGCTGTAGTTGTAGAAGGACATACTGATGTTATTTTTCTTAAATGATTATCCATAAAAAATCCATTTGTCGAAATTTTTTTTAATATATGTTCGCCCATTCCATCTAATACTATTAAAACTATATTCTTATAATTATGTACAAGTTTCTCATCTAAAATTTTCAATCCATTATATTTCGTCTTAACATTATAATGCTTTAAAATAGAATTTATTAAATTTAATATACTTTCTTCATAATTTGGCATAACTATATTTCTTCTATTCACTTGCTCACATCCTTTAACTTTTTATTTTTCGAATTCACAAACATTATAAAAATTGGAAAAGAGAATCATCCCCTTTTCCAATTTTTCATTATTATTGTAATTCTACAGTAGCTCCAACTTCTGCAAATTTAGCTTTTAAGTCTTCAGCTTCTTCTTTTGCTACATTTTCTTTAACTGTTTTAGGAGCTCCATCTACTAGGTCTTTTGCTTCTTTTAATCCTAAACCTGTAGCATCTCTAACTACTTTGATAACTTTTATTTTTTGATCTCCAGCTGCTGTTAAAACAATATTGAATGATGTTTTTTCTTCAGCTGCTGCGGCAGCTCCTGCTCCACCAGCTACTGGTGCAGCAGCTGCTACTGCAGATACTCCAAATTCTTCTTCTATTGCTTTTACTAATTCAGACAATTCAACAACTGTCATTTTTTTGATTTCTTCAATCATTTCTTCTTTACTCATTTTTAAATCCTCCTATAATTTTTATTCATTTTTATTAATTTAACTTATATGTTATACACTTTTTAATGTAATTTGTTTAAAAAGCTTATTTTACAAGCATTAAGCTTGTTCTTTTTGCATTCTAACTTGGTCAAGAGCAATTGCAAGTTTTGAAATATTTGCAAGCAATCCTCCAGCAAGCATAGATAATAGTTCTTGTCTGGATGGTAATTTAGCAAGGGTTATGATTTCATCAGCTGTCATTACTTTGCCATCAATTACGCCACCTTTAATTTTGTAATAATCATTGTTTTTTGTGAAGTTGTATATTACTTTGGTTGGTTCTAAGTAATCTTCATTTGTCATGATAACTGCTGTTGGGCCTTCTAGCTCGTTATCTAAACCTTCTATCCCACATTCAGCTAATGCTCTTTTTGTTATGTTGTTTTTGATTACTTTATATTCTGCTCCTATGTTTCTTAATTCTGTTCTTAAATTTGTAACATTTTCTACATTGATTCCTCTGTAATCTGTTAAAAGTATTAATTTAGCTTCTTTCATTTGTTGTGCTAAGTTAGATACTTGTTCTTTCTTTAAGTTAATGCTTTTTTCACTTGCCATTTGTTTTTCACCTCCTGAAATTTTTAAGTTTTATCGTTTTAAAATTAAAAACTCGTTATTGCCTACTTTTCGAGACATATAACGAGTATAATTCTCCTATATGCCTCGGTAGGACTTATGTTAAATCTTTTTTGATTGCCTACTGTCTTTGGCTTATTTTTTATTGTTCAATTGAAATTCCAGGTCCCATTGTTGTGGTAACTGATATACTTTTTATATATTGTCCTTTTGCTGCTGCTGGTTTTGCTTTTATAATTGCATCCATAATAGTTTGGTAATTTTCTTGTAGTTTTTCTGCTCCAAATGATACTTTTCCAAATCCTAAGTGAATAATGTTAGTTTTGTCTAATCTATATTCCACTTTACCTGATTTAATATCAGCTATTGCTTTTGTAACATCCATTGTTACTGTTCCTGATTTTGGATTTGGCATTAATCCTTTTGGTCCTAATACTTTTCCAAGTCTTCCTACAACTCCCATCATATCTGGTGTTGCAACTACTACATCATAATCAAACCAGTTTTCATTTTGTATTTTAGGAATTAATTCTTCTGCTCCAACATAGTCAGCTCCAGCTTTAGTTGCTTCATCTGCTTT
>CALXRJ010000043.1 GCA_944390615.1 uncultured Clostridia bacterium
CCATTTACATAGGAGGAGGAACCCCTTCATCTATTAATAGCCAGTATATCGAAAAAATTTTACAACTTTTTGCTCCCTATCATCCAGAAGAAGTTACAATTGAAGTAAATCCAGGGACAGTAAATAGAGAAAAACTAGAAACCTATAAAAAAGCAGGCGTAAATCGCTTAAGCATTGGGCTTCAAAGTAGTGAGAATCGATTATTAAAAAACATAGGAAGAATCCATAGTTTTGAGGATTTTTTAACAACCTATCATTTAGCAAAAGAAATCGGTTTTTCGAATAGCAATGTAGATTTGATGATAGGCCTTCCAGAACAAAGTATAACAGATGTCAAAAACACATTAGAAGAAGTTGTCAAATTAGAACCAAAGCATATTTCGGTTTATTCACTCATTGTAGAAGAAAATACTAAGATAGCACAAATGTTAGAAAAAGGAGAAATAAAATTACCAGAGGAAGAAGAGAGAAATATGTACTGGTATGCTAAAAATTTTTTAGAATTACAGGGATACCATCATTATGAAATATCCAATTTTGCCAAAAAAGGTTATGAATCTAAACATAACTTAGATTGTTGGGAACAAAAAGAATATGTAGGTTTTGGACTGGCTGCCCATTCCTATATGGATAAAATTAGGTATTCGAATACAGAGAATTTAGAAAACTACATTCAAAATTGTGAAGAAGGAAATTTTCAGAAAAATAAAATGATACAAGAAAGACAAAATGATTTTATGCAAGAACAAGAATATATGATGCTTGGATTAAGAAAAATAGATGGCATATCCATCCAAAGTTTTAAAAATAAATTTGGAGAAAATCCTATTTTTGTTTTTCGAAAGGAATTAAATCAATTGGTAGAAGAAAAGCTGATAATGGTTACAGAAAATCATATCAAGTTGACGAATAAAGGATTAGATTTAGCCAATTTAGTTTGGGAGGAGTTTGTTTAGATAGAATGAAAGAAAATAAAACACAAAAATTGATAGAAAAATTGAAAAAATTAAGTTCCATAGGAGTAGATGTCAGCAAAATTCAATCAAAGGATACGATTAAAACATTAGCTCTAAAATCGGAAATTAGTGAAGAAGCAATCATTGAAATCGGGTTGAATCCAGAAGATAAAATAGGGCAAAATGAAGCAAGCATAGCATCTTCTTATAGAGGAAAGAAAAGAGGGATTCCGCCAAGCGAAGAAGAAAAGAAAATTTTAGAAGAATTAGGAATTAATTTAGAAAGAAAAAGTAAAATTAAAAGAGAAAAAAGTAAAAATGGAAGTATGGTAAAAGATTTTATAGAGGTCTTAAAACAATTAATTTCTATCGGAATAGATGTTAGAAAGATGCAAGCAAGAGATACGATTAAAACATTAGCTCAAAAATCTGGAATCAACGAAGAAGAAGTAATCAGAATAGGATTAAATCCAGATTATGAAATAGGACAAACTAAGAAGACGGTACAAGCAGCCTATAGAGGAACTGGAAAATATATAGTGCCAAGCGAAGAAGAAAAGAAAATTTTAGAAGAATTAGGAATTGGTTTAGAAAGAGAGAAAAGACCAAAAGGACGTGCAGTACAAGTATTTATAGAAGACATAAAAAAATTAAAATCCATAGGAGTAGATGTTAGCAAAATTCAATCAAAAGATACGATTACAACATTGGCTCTAAAATCAGGAATTAGTGAAAAAGCAATCATTGCAATTGGGTTGAATCCAAATGATAAAGTAGGACAAACTAGAGCAAGCATAGCTGGTGCTTCTAGAGGGGTAGGATGTATGACTCAACCGACTCAAGAAGAAAAGAAAATTTTACAAGAATTAGGAATTAGTCTAGAAAGAAAAAAGAAAGCTAGAACGGGAAAGGAAATAGCAAAAGCATCTATCCAAGCATTAACCAATATAGAAATATTGGAGCAAGAGGAACAAGTATTAAAAGACTTATTAAAAAGAGAAAAAGAGGAAGCGTTAAACAAAGATGAATAATCGTAAAAATACTTATACAGGATTTGACAAAAAAAACAAAAAAGCGGTAAATTTATTATGTTAATAATAAAAAATGGAAAGGATAAAAATTCAGTGGAATCACAAAACGCTGTTCAAAAATTTATTGAAAAAATAAGAAAATTAAAAGCTCTAGGAGTAGATATCTCAAAAATGCAACAAAAAGACACAATAAAAACATTAGCTGCTAAATCAGGAATTCAGGAAGAAGAAGTTAAAAAGGTAGGGTTAGACCCAACAAACAAAATTGGAATAACTAGAGTTCGTGTGGCTAGGGCGTATAGGGAAGGCCAAAATAGGGAGGAAGAACAGTATGAAACGAAAGAGTATAGAGCTGGGACACCACCAACAGAAGAAGAAGTAAAAAAGTTATTAGAACTAGGAATTCAATTAGAATATAGAGATATAGCACAAGAATTTATAGAAAAACTAGAGATGTTGAAATCCATAGGAGTAGATGTTTCTAAACTAAAAATAGCAGATACGATAAAAACATTAGCTGAAAAATCGGAAGTTAGTGAAGAGAAAATCAAAAAAATAGGACTAAACCCAGAGAATAAAATAGGAAAAGCGAAAAGTGCCATAGCAGAAGTATATAGAGGAAACATTCCAGGAGTAGTTCCGACCGATGAGCAAGTAAAAAGACTGCTAGAATTAGGAATTCATATAGAAAGAGTGAAAAGAAAAAGAGGAACAGAAGAATTAGCAAAAGCTACGATTAGTATTTTGAAACAGATAGACCAACTAGAAAGGGAACAAAAAATATTAAAGATTTTTATGGAGCATATTAGTGAAAGGAAGTAAAATGAAGAATCATTTAAACACAAAAAATACACTAGCAAAAGCGATAGAAAAATTAGATAGATTGAAAGAAATTGGGATTGATACTTCTAAATTAAAACAAAAAGACACAATTTTAACATTAGCCCAAAAGTCAGGGATTAGCGAGGAAAAAATAAAACAACTAGGCTTAGACCCAGATAATAAAATTGGACAAAGGATAGTGTCTGCAATCAGTGCTTATCGAGGAACTGCAAAAGGTATACCGCCAACAGAAGAAGAAAAAAAACAATTAATATTGCATGGAATTAGATTAGAAAAACAAAGCCAAATCTATATACAAAATTTAATACAAATTTCCGAAAAATTAAAAGCTATTGGTGTAGACTTATCCCAAATGAAAACCAAAGATACAATTAGAACATTAGCTCAAAAATCAGGCATAAGTGAAGAGGAAATTCGAAGGATAGGACTAGATCCCGATTATGCGATTGGATTGAAAAGAGTTCATATAGCAAGAAACTATCGAAAAGAAAAAGATAGAACAAACAATACAAGTACTAGCACAAAAAGAAAGAAAAGTGTTTTGATAACAGAAGAACAAATACAAAAATTATTAGATTTAGGAATTCGCCTAGATTATAGAGATATAACACAGGAATTTATTGAAAAATTAGAAAAATTAGATTCGATTGGAGTAGATGTTTCTAAAATAAAATTAAATGATACAGCAAAAACTTTAGCAGCAAAATCAAAAATAGGAGAAGAAACTGTAAAAAAGATTGGAATTGATCCAGAGACACCATTGGGAAAAACTAAAAAATATATAGTTGATGTATATAATGGAACGACGGAAGGAGTAGGGGCAACCAAAGAACAAGTAGAAAGATTATTAAAACTTCGAGTTAGTCTAGAAAGAATATATGCGCCAAGAAATACAGAACAAATTGTTAAAGCAACAATTAGTGCAGTAAAAGAATTTGACAAACTAGAGCAAGAAAGAGAAGCATTAAAAATTTTGGTAAACAAAGATAAGGAAGAGCGATTCAAGGGATAAAGATTTAAAAGTTACCAATATTAAGTATTTTGAGCGAAAAAGGAGAAAAAATTAAAAATGAATAATCGAAAAAATGCCTATACAGAAGTATATACGATATTACAAGATTTAGAGGAAGAAGAATACAAAAAAATTCCGCCTGAAATTATAGAAACAATAAAAGCCAATCGAAATGAAGAATATAGATATGAGTTAAATGAGGAATTAGAATTAAAAGACCATCCAATGCTGCCAGAAACAAAAGCGATTTTGTTTAATTTATTTAGAGACTATCTTGCTACTCCAGAACAAAAACAAAAAATTATCAAGATGCAAAATGAAGAAATACGAAAAAATGAATTACAAAAGCAGAAAAGATATAGTACAGATGTATTTAAGAATAGGCGTAAAACAAATTGACAAAATAGCAAAAACATAGTAAAATATGGATATTGTAAAAACAAAGAGATAACAAAACCGTAGAAAGGGGCAGTGCAAAATGGCAAATGTAAAAGAATTAATGCAAGTCAGAAATGAAAAGTTGCAAAAAATAAAAGAATATGGAATCAACCCACATCCTGAAAAGTATGATACAACTCATGAAATTGGAAGTAGTAGGCTTTTAGCAGATGGAACCCAAAAGGTTTCCCTTGCAGGAAGAATTATGTCAAAAAGAAAAATGGGAAAAATTTCATTTTTAGATTTAAGTGATATTACAGGACATATCCAACTTGTTATCAAAAGAGATGATTTAGGAGAAGAGGAATACAAAAAATTCCATGAAATAACAGACATTGGAGATTTTATCGGTGTAAAAGGCTATATTTTTACCACACAAGCTGGAGAAAAATCACTTCAAGTATTAAGCTATCAATTTTTAGGAAAATCTTTAAGACCACTTCCTGAAAAATATCATGGATTAGTAAACCAAGAAGCCATCTATCGCGAAAGACATTTAGATTTAATCATGAATGATGAGGCAAAAAAGAAATTTTTACTAAGATCCAAATTTGTAAAATTACTTCGCGAATTTTTAGATAATCATGGATTTATTGAAGTAGAAACCCCAGCTCTTCAAAATACAGCATCAGGAGCAACAGCAAAACCATTTGTAGCACATCATAATGCACATGATATGGATGTATTTTTAAGAATATCGCCAGAATTAACCTTAAAAAAACTAATTATAGGTGGATTTAACAATATCTATGAAGTAGCAAGAGATTTTAGAAATGAAGGAATCGATAGCAATCATTTACAAGACTTCACTATGGTAGAAGGCTATAGTGCTTATTGGAACTATGAAGACAACATGAAATTCATGAAAGAAATGATAACCTATATTTTAGAAAAACTATATGATGGCAATTTAAACATTCAAATTGGAGACAAAATGATAGACTTTGGAGGCGAGTGGCAAGTTGTTTCTTTCCGAGAATTAATTTTAAAAGACAGTGGCATTGATATTGACCAATTCGAAACAGCAGAAAGTTTACTAGCAGAAATTAGAAACAAAAAAATCGAGTTAGAAGCGGAAAATATCGAAGAATTAGGACGCGGAAACTTAATTGACCAGCTATATAAAAAAGTAAGTAGACCAAAAATAATAGAACCAACCTTTTTAATTAAACATCCAATTGACTTATCACCACTTGCTAGAAGTAATGATGAAAATCCAGCACTTACCGATAGGTTCCAACTAATTGTAAATGGGCAAGAAATTATCAATGGTTATTCAGAGTTAGTAGATAGCCAAGAACAAGAAAAAAGATTAATCGAACAAAGTAAGCTAAAAGCCCAAGGGGATGAAGAAGCTATGACAGTCGATTATGAATATATTAGAGCCATGGAATATGGAATGCCACCAATTTCCGGATGGGGGTTAGGAGTTGACAGATTTTTACAATTTTTAACCAATAGCCAAAATATTAGAGATGTCGTTTTATATCCTCTTATGAAGCCTAGAGATTTAGCAGCAGATGAAGAAGAGGATAACAGTAAACTGATTTAACTTTTCTATGAAAGGAAGAAAATGAAAATGGAAGTTATTTTTCTAGAGCCAATCTTTAAAAACTACATATGGGGAGGCACTAACTTAAAAGAAAAATTAAAAAAGAACCCACCAGAAGAGAAATCAGCAGAAAGTTGGGAAATATCAACCAATCCAGATGGAAAAAGTATCATTAAAAATGGAAGATTCCAAGGAATGACATTAGACCAAATCTATGCAGATACCAGTATAAAAGATGAAATTTTTGGCACTAAATGTAAAGACAAAAAAGATTTTCCCATTTTAATAAAATTTATTGATGCCAGTCAAAATTTATCAGTCCAAGTACACCCTGATGATAAATTTGCCAAGCAATATGAAAATTCAAACGGAAAGTCAGAATTATGGTATATTTTAGACTGCCAAGAAGATGCTCATATTATTTGCGGCTTAGAAGCTAAAAACAAAATAGATTTAAAAAATGTACTAGAAAAAAATCAACTAGAAAGTTATTTAAAAAGGGTAAAAATCAGAAAAGGGGATTGCATCTATATTCCTTCTGGAACCATACACGCTTTATTAGCAGGCACGCTTGTGTGTGAAATACAACAAAATAGCAATATTACGTATCGTGTGTATGACTGGAATCGAGGCAACCGAGAATTGCATATTGAAAAAGCATTAAAAACCATCCAACCAAAAAGACAAGGAACTTTAACCCATGATACCAATCTGACCATACAAAAACTTGCTAGAAATGAACACTTTTCGATAGATAGAATAAAGGTAGAAGAGCGTTATCAAGATAAAACTAATGCAACTACTTTTTATGCCTATAATGTGATAGAAGGGAAAGGAACTATCAAAACAGGAGATAGTGAATACCAAATTGAAATGGGAGATAGTTTTCTTGTACCAGCTAATATGGGCAGTTATGAAATTGTAGGTAAAATGAAATTGCTGAAATCATTTTTATAAAAAATAAACAGGTATATTGAAATATGCCTGTTATTTTAATTATATTATATAGGAACTATAAAAAAATTAAAAAAGGAGGCCCTAAAATGCAAAACAGTTTAGCAAATGTAGTAGCAAATGAAAACAATCCAAAATGGAAAAACATCATCCAAAGAACCGAACCAATGTATGCCAGAAACAACGACATCCGTTCCGAATTCGAAAGAGATTACACAAGAATTATCCACAGTACAGCTTACAGAAGAATGAAACACAAAACCCAAGTATTTTATTCACCACGAAATGACCATATCTGTACCAGAATCGAGCATGTCATGTATGTAGAATCCATCAGTTACACCATTGCAAAATACTTAGGACTTAATACCGAATTAACCAAAGCAATTGCAACAGCCCATGATATAGGACATAGCCCATTTGGGCATCGAGGAGAAAAGATTTTATCTGAAATTTCCAAAAGAGATATAGGCGAAAATTTCTGGCATGAAAAAAATGGACTAGATATGGTAGAAAAAATAGAATTACTGGAAGACCCAAATGGAAACAAACAAAACCTAAATTTAACCTATGGTGTAAGAGATGGCATCATTTCCCATTGTGGTGAAATTGATGAAAACCGACTAAAACCAAGAGAAGAATTTATCGACTTAGCTAAATACCAAAATCCAAACCAATTTGCACCTTATACCTGGGAGGGGTGTGTAGTTAAGATTGCTGATAAAATCTCTTATTTAGGTAGAGATATAGCAGATGCTATTACACTTGGAATTTTAGATAAAGATTTAACAGAATTATACCAAGTATTAAATTGCAATTCAGATGAAGTCATTAATAATACCAATATTATTAATGATTTAATCTATGACTTGTGCATGAATTCAAATTGTGAAGATGGTTTATGTTTTTCGAATAAAATGTTTGAAATGCTTCATCAGCTTAAAAAATTCAATTATCAAAAAATCTATTTATCAAGTAAAGTGATGATGTCAGTTCCTTATTTTGAACTTATTATAAATGCTATTTATGATTTACTAAAAGAAAGTTTTCACAATCCAGAAAAGGCAAAAAAAGTTTGCCCGGATTTGGTAAATGATTTTCAAGATTGGATGACTAATTATTGGAATTTAGAAAGAAATGAAGTAAATAAAAATGATGTAATATTTGATGTTAGATGCGAAAAAGATTATTACAAAGCAATTATTTATTATATATCAGGGATGACAGATAATTATGCGATTGAAATGTATCAAAAAATGATTCGATTTTAACCTAAAATGCAAATAAGCTATATAATGTCGAAAAAAGTCGAACGATTTTAAAAAAAAAAATTAAAAAGGGTATTGCAAAAATAAAAAAATATAGTATAATTAGTATAAATGGAGAAGACAAAAATCATTTCTGGGAGAAATCCTATTTGGTAATAGAAATATTATCAAAAAATTAGGCATATTGTGAGTATGCCTAATTTTTTTGCCTATTGATGAAATACATCAATAATAGCCTTTAGTACTTTAGTAATTTCGTAAATTATTTTTACATTGTTTAAAACTTTATGTAAAAATTTAGAAATACTTTTTGTACTTTTTCTCATATGTTTGGGAGAAGACATAAAATCACCTCCTGTTCTGGGAAATATCCCAAAACGATTATAGCAGATAAAAAATGAAAAATTTGTCGAAAAGCCTGAATTATAAAAATAATAAAAAAATTGTCCCCAAAAGGGGACAGAAAACTAAAATTCACAATTTTTAGGAGTTCTAGGAAAAGGAATCACATCACGAATATTTTGCATACCAGTCAAATACATCATAGCTCTTTCAAAACCTAAACCAAAACCAGAATGTTCTACACTACCATATTTCCTTAAATCCAAATACCATACATATTCTTTTAAATCCATATTCAATTCTTTCATTCGATTCAACAATTTATCATAATCTTCTTCTCTTTGACTACCACCAATAATTTCCCCAATACCAGGAGCTAGTAAGTCAGCTGCTGCAACAGTTTTGCCATCTGGATTTTGTTTCATATAAAAAGCTTTAATATCTTTTGGATAATCTGTTACAAATACAGGTTTATGGAAGATATTTTCACATAAATATCTTTCATGCTCTGTTTGCAAATCAATTCCCCAAGATACTTTAAATTCAAACTTATCATTATGTTTTTCAAGTTCTTTTACTGCATCTGTATAAGTAATTCTAGCAAAATCAGAAGAGATTACATGGTGTAACCTTTCTAACAAACCGGTATCGATAAATTGATTAAAAAATTGCATTTCTTCTGGGCAATGTTCTAGGACATAAGAAAAGATATATTTTATCATTTCTTCTGCTAAATCCATATCATCATTCAGATCGGCAAAAGAGATTTCTGGCTCAATCATCCAAAATTCAGCAGCATGTTTTACGGTATTTGAGTTTTCTGCTCGAAAAGTTGGACCAAAGGTATACACATTTCGAAAAGCAGAGCTATATGTTTCTACATCTAATTGACCACTAACAGTAAGATGAGCAGGTTTGCCAAAAAAATCTTTTGAAAAATCAACTTGGTTCTGTGGGGTTTTTGGGACGTTTTCTAACTCAAAAGCATTAACGTTGAACATTTCACCAGCTCCTTCTGCATCACTGGAAGTAATAATAGGTGTATGAACATAAACAAATCCTTTTTCTTGGAAGAATTTATGAATGGCATAAGATAAAACACTTCTAACACGAAATACAGCATAAAAAGTATTGGAACGAGGGCGTAGATGTGAAATGGTTCTTAAATATTCAAAAGTATGTCTCTTTTTTTGTAAAGGATAATCATTCTCACAAACATTATAAACTTTAACATTAGTTGCTTGTATTTCAAAAGGTTGTTTAGAATTTTCGGTAAGTACAAAAGTTCCTGTAACTTGAATAGAAGAGCTGATGGTAAGTTTGGAAAGTTCTTTAAAATTAGGTAATTGTTCAGAAATTACAATTTGAACATTTTTAAAAAAAGAACCATCATTTAATTCGATAAAACCAAAATTTTTAGAGGCTCTCACTGTACGAACCCAACCTTCTAAGGTAATTTCTTTGTTTTCATATTCTTTCGTTTTTTTATATAAATCTCTTGCTACTAGTTTTTCCATAAAAAATCATTTCCTTTCTTGTTCTTGGTTTAGTGGTACGAAATATGATAAAATAGGATTTCTACCATAACTATTATGTGACTATTATACAAAATTATAAACAAAAAAGCAAGAAAACAAATAAAAAAGCACAAATAGTGCCTTCTCTTTTGGAAAAGGCACTATTTGTTTGGTAGATAACGACTCTTAATAGGTTGGAGAGCAGTTATCCAACGCTCTTTCGATGCGGGCTCTATACTCGTTGTAACGAGGCAGAGTGAATTTCCAGTATCCTAAAAGCGGATCCTGTGTTGCAAGGGTCAAAAAACGACCCTCCGCATCATAAATCCGAGCCGTTCCATCATGGAACGAATAGCGAATTACTCCCATAGGTAACACCTCCTTATGGGCTCTGCCTAAAAGGCAGGTAAAAGAACTGGAAGAAAACCAGCTCTAAAACTGTAAGTTACTATAAAAATTATACTACAAATCGATAGAAAAGTCAAAAATTTAAAGGATAATGCAAATTAAGCCACCACTACCTTCATTTACAATTCTCTCCAAAGTTTCTTGTAGTTTCATTTGTGCTTCTTCTGGCATTTTAGCAAGCTTTGTCTGTAATCCTTCATTTACTAGTTCATGTAAACTCTTTCCAAAAATATTTGTCGTCCAAATTTTTTGAGGGTCATTTTCAAATCCAGAAAGCAAGTAATTAACAAGCTCTTCTGACTGTTTTTCAGAACCAACAATAGGAGAAACCTCAGTTTCGATATTAGCCTTAATAATATGAAGACTAGGAGCTGTAGCCTTTAACCTTACCCCAAAGCGAGAACCTTGTTTTACCATTTCAGGTTCATCTAAAATTAATTCATCCATGGAAGGTGTAACAATACCATAACCTTTGCGATTTACATCATCTAGGGCATCTGCAATTTTATCATATTTCTTTTTGGTGGAAGACAAATCATTGATAATAGCAAACAAATCACCTTCATTAGAAATGGCAACCCCAGTCATTTGTGTTAGCACTTGATAAAATAAATCTTCTTTTAAAGTAATAGAAACATTAATACGACCAGTTCCTAGCTCAATATTGTCTACTTGCGTTTTTGTTATCATATCCGTTTGTTTTATCATATTACTACATTTATTGGCTTCTTTTAATAAAGAAATATTTTGAAAAGCATTTTTTATCTGCTGAAACAATTCTTGTTTTACTGGATGGGAAAGTTCTAATCCATTTACCCATTTGGGAAAAGAAAAATTCACTTGGCTAACAGGAAACTCGTATAATATTTTAGAAAAAATATTTGTAATATCAGAAATAGCAAGTTCTGCACAATTAATTGGCATAACAGTAGCCTCATATTTTTCGCAAAGGGTTGCTGCTAAATGTTTGGTATCTGCATTTTCTGGATGTTCTGAATTTAAAAGAATAATAAAAGGCTTATTCATTGCTTTTAATTCAGAAACCACACGTTCTTCTGCTTGCACATAATCTTCTCTTGGGATATCAGTAAAACTTCCATCTGTTGTAATTAAAATTCCAATGGTGGAATGTTCTTCAATTACTTTTTTGGTGCCAATTTCAGCCGCTTTTTCAAAAGGCATTTCTGTATCAGACCAAGGTGTTTTCACCATACGAGGTTTCTCATCTTCTAAATAACCGATACTATTAGGAACCAAATAGCCAACACAATCCACCAAACGTGTTTTAAGCTTTAAATTGTTATCAATTGTAATCTCAATTGCCTCATTAGGAACAAACTTTGGCTCTGTTGTCATAATCGTTTTTCCACCAGCACTTTGAGGCAACTCATCTTTGGCACGTTCTTTTTTGTAATCATTATGAATGTTAGGAATAACAAGTAAGTCCATAAATTTTTTGATAAAAGTAGATTTCCCAGTTCTTACAGGACCTACAACTCCCACATATATATCACCGTCCGTTCTTTTGGCAATATCTTGGTATAATCCGAGATTTTCCATTTTTTCTACCTCCTATGTACAGCATGTTTATTACTTGCTTTTAGTAATTTATATGAGAAAATTTAGTGTTTATGACAGAAGAACAAAAAATATTTTAAAATTGACTTGTTTCCTAAAAATATGTTATACTAAATATGTTTCATTTTTCATAAGAGCTATTTTTTACAAAAAGATCGGTTCTAATGAAAAAATCCCAAGAAAAAAATCATCCCGAGGGGAAAAAGAAAGGAGAACACATGAAAATTATATATCATGCTGAAGAAAGAGAGATACCAGAAAACACATCCATTAGAGAGGCATTTCAAAAAGAAATTGAAAATAGTAAATTTCCAGTCATAGGAGCTATTTTTAATAATACATATCAAAGATTAGATTTTATACCAAAAGAAGAGGGAATTTTAACTTTAGTAGATATTGCGTCACAAGAAGGAATGAAAATTTATCGAAGAACCCTTATTTTTATTATGGCTATGGCATTTGAAAAAGTTTGTAAAGAAGTCAAAATAAGAGTAAATTATCAATTATCAAATTCTATGTTTTGTACGATAGATAATAAGGAAGTAACAGAAGAACTTCTACAAGATGTACAAAATAAAATGAGAGAGATTATAAACAAAAATTTACCAATTGTAAAAAAAACAATGACTAGAAAAGAAGCAGAAGAATTATATAAGAGAGAAGATTCATCCAAAGGAAGACTGCAATTAGATTATGAAGAAAATGAATTTATTCATATGTATTATTGTGAGGACTACTATAATTATATTTATGAGAATATAGCCATTCATACTGGAATTACCAATGTTTTTGAACTAGTTCGATATGATGACGGATTTTTGTTAAGATATCCTAGTACAGATAATCCATTTGTATTACCAGAGTATCAAGAAACGAAAAAGTTACATTGGGCATTAGATGAGTATAATGATATTCATCAAATTTTAGATGTAAGTACAGTTTATAAATTAAATAATATTATAAAACATGGAAATATTAAAACTTTAATTATGCTAGAAGAGGCACTTCATGAAAAGAAAATAGCACAAATTGCTGACAAAATTGCAGCTAATAAAAATGTAAAAATGGTATTAATCGCAGGACCTTCCTCATCTGGAAAAACAACTTTCGCACAAAGATTAGGTTTGCAGCTAAGAATTAATGGCTTAAAACCAGTTACCATTTCAGTTGACAATTATTTTGTCGAAAGACCACAGACACCAAAGGATGAAAATGGTGAATATGATTTTGAAAATATAGAAGCAATTGATTTAGCCTTATTCAATAGCCATTTAACAGCTCTATTAAAGGGAGAAACCATTTCCTGTCCAGAATTTGATTTTTCAGTAGGAACCAAAAGGTACAAAGGAAAAACCATGCATTTAGCAGCAGATGAAATTTTAGTAATAGAAGGAATTCACTGTTTAAATGATAAATTAACTTCTCAAATTGCCAAAAGTCAAAAATATAAAATTTATATCAGTGATTTAACCGTTTTAAATATGGACAGATTAAATAGGATATCAACAACAGATACAAGACTAGTTAGAAGAATTGTAAGAGACTATCAATTTAGAAATTATAGTGCAGAACATACTTTAGATTCCTGGCCAAAAGTAAATCGAGGTGAAAAGAAAAACATATTTCCTTTCCAAGAAGAAGCTGACAGCATATTTAACACATCTCTTATCTATGAATTAGCAGCTTTAAAGACGATAGCATTGCCATTACTGAGCAAAATTTCATCAGATAAAAAACAACATGCAGAAGCAGTAAGATTAATTAATATGTTAAAATATTTTGAACCAATACCATCAGAATATATACCTGCTAATTCTCTTTTAAAAGAATTTTTGGGTGGAGGTTTTTTTGAATATTAATTTTTTCTAAAAGGACCGTTTCTTTTGGAAAATGTTATGCAAAGTAGGAGGAGATTCGATGCCAAGAAATTTTACGGTAATTGATGAAGAATTTATATGTGAAAATTGTGGTAAGAAGGTTCCCAAGTTGGGATATTCTTGTAGAAATCATTGCCCCTATTGTTTGCATTCCAAACATGTTGATATTAATCCTGGAGACAGACAAGAAAAGTGCCAAGGAGATTTGGAACCAATTGGGTTGGAAATCAGCAATAAGAAGGGATATGTAATAATTTTTCAATGCAAAAAATGTGGGGCTATTCGAAAAAATAAGGCAGCAGAAGATGATAATATGGATTTGATTATAAAGTTAAGTAGTAAGCATAGATAAAAAAGGAAAAAAATTTTTTTATCTTTCGCTAAAAAGCCAAAAAAAGCACACAATCTAGTATTTAAGATAGTGTGCTTTAAAACGTAAATTAGGTAAGAAATGCCTTGCAAGTATAAAGCATTTTTGCTACAAAAAATCAAA
Organism: uncultured Clostridia bacterium; assembly: GCA_944390615.1. Taxonomy (GTDB): domain Bacteria; phylum Bacillota; class Clostridia; order TANB77; family CAG-508; genus CAG-269. The sequence goes on from CALXRJ010000043.1 coordinate 14,270, forward strand.
CAGGTCTTTTTAAATTTCCATTGGTATAATCTTTTCCTTCAAAACGCTTACCACTCTGGACGGTCTTAATAATTTGATTAATTTTTTCTATACTTTCATCTAAAATATCCATCCTTACAAAGTTTATGTCAAAATCTTGGTAGGCAATGGAAGTGATTTTCGAATTATAAATGGTAGTAATTGTTTGTGTATTATCAGGCATTACTTGAAACAAAATTCCCATTCTATCTTTTAGAAAATAGGTTGCATCTGATATGCATTTTCGCGAGCAATCTTTACTACAATGATTAGTTTTCCCAAGAAGGCAATAATGCATGGTCATAACAGGAATTTTTCCATACACAATCAATTCTTTGGGAACAGAAGTATTTTTACAAATTGATAAAATTCCTTGTTCATCCAATTCAGGAGAAATTGTTGCTGTATGTATTTTTAAATTTTCCAATACCTGACAAGAGTAAGAATTATAGATATTTAAGGTATAATTTCCAACAATATCAAGGAAATCACAAGGAGGGATTAATTTTAATTGTGACAAATTCGATATAACCATTCCTTTTATTTTAAAATTTTCAAAAGCATTTGCTAGTAATTTTTGACAAGCTGAACTGTAATCCTTTCGAATAATAGTTGGCATATAAATATATAAGTTAAAGTGATTCGAAAAGTAAGTTAAAATAGCAAAATATTCAGGA
>CALXRJ010000044.1 GCA_944390615.1 uncultured Clostridia bacterium
CCGAAACCAATCATATCCATGCTCATATATGCCACATCAGTACCAAAACATCCAAAAATATGATAAGAGATGCCAAAAAAAGAGGTGTTCAAGTAACTTGTGAAACTTGCCCACATTATTTTTCATTAACAGTGGAAGATGTCCTTAAAAAAGGTGTCAATGCCAAAATGAATCCACCACTAAGAGAAGAAAAAGACAGACTTGCTATTATAGAGGGATTAAAAGAAGGAACCATAGATGCCATCATTACAGACCATGCCCCACACGCAGAAGATGAAAAAAATAAGGGATTAGCTACTGCACCAAATGGAATTATAGGATTTGAGACAGCACTATCTTGTGAAATTATGAACCTAATCGATACAGGAGCTTTAACTTATGATGACTTAGTAAGAGTTACCTCTTATAATCCTGCCAAACTATTAGGATTAGAAACAAAAGGTGCTATCGAAGAAGGAATGGATGCAGATTTAACCATATTTGACCCAAATAAAGAATATATTTATACAAAAGATATGATAGTATCCAAATCAAAGAACTCGCCATTTATTGATGAAAAGATGAAAGGAAAAGTTATGTATACAATTGTAGGAGGAAGAATTGTATATCAAGCCTAATCAATCATTGCATTTAAAAGAAAGGAAGTAGACCAAAATGGAACATAAAGTAATACCAATTACAGTACTAACCGGATACTTAGGAGCTGGAAAAACCACGCTTCTAAATCATGTTTTAAACAACCAAGAAGGTTACAAAGTAGCTGTAATCGTAAATGATATTGGAGAAGTCAATATCGATGAAAAATTAATCAAAGACGGAGGTTTTATCCAAGAAGAAGACAAAGGAAACGTAGTACCACTATCTAATGGATGTATATGTTGTACTTTAAAAGAAGACCTAATGAATCAAATCGTAGACATTATAAAAACTAAAAAATTTGACTATATTTTAATTGAAGCAAGTGGAATCTGTGAACCAATGCCAATTGCGCAAACCATAACACTTTTATCAGAATCCACCACGCAATATGGGTTACCAAAAATTTGCAGATTAGACAATGTCGTAACAGTAGTAGATGCCCTTCGTTTAGCAACCGAATTTGGATGTGGAGATTATTTAGTAAAAGACGACCTAGAAGAGGAAGATATCGAAAATTTACTCATTCAACAAATTGAATTTTGTAATATCATTGTTTTAAACAAAGTAGATGAAATCAAACCAGAAGAATTAAATAAAGTAAAAGCCATTATCAGAAAATTGCAACCAACCGCTAAAATCATTGAAACCAATTTCGGAAAAGTAGAGGTAAAAGAAATTATCGATACCAATAATTTTGACTTCGAAAAAGCTGCTAATTCTGCAGGTTGGCTTCAAGAATTAGAAAGAGATGACAATGAAGAAATGGAAGATGAGGATGATGACGAACACGAACATCATCATCATGAAGAACACGAAGAAGAACATCATGGACACCATCATCATCACCACCATCATGATGAAGGAGAAGCAGAAGAATATGGCATCTCAACTTTTGTCTATACCGCAAGAAAACCAATGAAAGAAGCAAAATTCAACGAATTTGCTAAAAATTTACCAAGAAATGTCATTCGCTGTAAAGGATTAGTTTGGTTTGCCGAAGATGATGAAATGTCTTATTTGTTTGAACAAGCAGGAAAACAACTTTCTTTAACAGAAGCAGGCTACTGGCTTGCAACAGCTCCGAAAGAAGAGTTAGACCAAATGATAAAAGAAAATCCAGAAATTATAAAAGATTGGGACGAAAAAGTAGGAGACAGAATGACAAAACTTGTATTTATTGGCCAAGACATGGACAAAGAAAAAATAAAAAATGACTTAAAGCAATGTGAATAACGCCAAAAGATAGCAAAAGGAAAAATTTCTTTTGCAGTTGAAAAAGAACAAGCACCTTTTGACAAAAAAATGTAAGCAACCAATTGCAAAAAAATAAATATGTGATATAATATACAAGTAAAAAATGAAAGGAAGAAAAATTATGGAAGAAATATATATATTTGGACACAAAAACCCAGATACAGATTCAATTTTATCATCATTAGTTTTAGAAGCAATTGAAAAAACAATGGGAATTTACAAAGCAAAAGCTTATCGTTTAGGAGAGGTAAATAAAGAAACTCAATATGCACTAGATTATTTTGGGGTAAAAGCACCTGAACTTTTAGAAGAAGTAAAACCAGGACAACCTGTCATGCTAGTAGACCACAATGGGTTTGACCAAAGTGTAAAAGGAATTGAAAATGCTGAAATTATAAGAGTAATAGACCACCATAATGTAGCAGAAAGTTTTAAAACAGCAGGACCTTTATTTTATTTAGCTATGCCTGTGGGATGTACAGCTACTATTTTAAGAGAAATGTGCAAAGTAAGTGGTATTAAAATGGATAAAATAACAGCAGGATTAATGCTAAGTGCTATCATATCAGATACACTTCTATTTAAATCACCAGTAAGTACAGAAAAAGACAAAGAAGTAGCAGAAGAGCTAGCTGAAATTGCGGAAGTAGATTTAAATACTTATGGATTAAATTTATTAAAAGCAGGGACTGATTTAAGTAGTTTTACACCAGAGGAATTAATTAATATAGATTCCAAAACTTATACAACAAATGGAGTAAAATACCAAGCAGCTCAAATTAATACAGTTTCCATAGAAGATGTATTAAAAGACAAAGAAGCCATTGAAAATGCTATGCAAAAATTCAGCCAAGAAAATGGAATAGATTTATTTGTATTCATGATAACAGATATATTAGAAAACAACTCACAAATCATCGTTCTTGGAAAACAAGAAATAGCAGAAAAAGCATTTAACGTAAAATTAGAAAATAATACAGCATTCTTATCTGGTGTAGTATCCAGAAAAAAACAAATTATACCAAATATAGATAGTGTATTATAAAAACAAAAAACAAATGTGTAGCTTATCGAGTAATAAGCTAACCTAATGGAGGATAAAACATTGAAACAAGAAAAGATAGATAAAATAAAAGACATGTTAGAATGGATACTTTGCATCATAATAGCTTTAGTAATAGCTATTTTATTTCGCTATTATATCGGAACACCAACCATTGTAAAACAACCATCGATGTATCCTACCCTTGTAGAAGACCAAAGATTATGGTTAAACAGATGGACAAGAACTACCAAAACACTTCCAGAAAGAGGAGATATTATCACTTTTGAGGCACCATCTACAACTGTTCTTACCAATGACGAAATAGAGGAAAGTGTTATAGCCAGATATGAAGAAGGTCCAACTAATCTAATAGGAAAATTTTCCTATTATGTACTAGAAATTAATAAAATGAGTTATATTAAAAGAGTAATAGGATTGCCAGGAGATCATGTAGTCATTCAAGATGGAAAAGTTTATATCAATGATGAGGAGTTAGAAGAAAGTTATCTGCAATCTGGCATAGTAACAGATAATGGAAAAGGTTATTGCACCGATGTAGTAGTTCCAGAAAATTCTGTTTTTGTCATGGGAGATAATCGACCACAAAGTACAGATAGTAGATGTTTTGGCTGTATACCACTTGAAAAAATAGAAAGTAAAGTTTGGATACGAATTTGGCCATTAAAAGTATTAAGAAAAATAGATCAATAGGAGTGGAGAATTTGTTTGAAGGAATTATAGGAAATAAAAAAATAAAAAACGAATTAAGTAATGCAATCAAATTAAACAAATATTCACATAGTTACTTATTTCTGGGAACAGCAGGAATTGGAAAAAAATTAATGGCAAAAGAATTTGCCAAAATGATTTTATGTGAAGGAAAAGAAAAATATTGCAACAAATGTAAATCTTGCCTAGAATTCGATTCCCACAACAACCCAGATTTCCAAGAAATCGAACCAGATGGGAATGCAATCAAAATTGAACAAATCAGAGAAATGCAAAAAAAAGTAATTGAACAACCCATTATAGCAAGCAGAAAAGTTTATCTAATAGATGATGCAGATACCATGACAAGAGAAGCACAAAACTGTTTGTTAAAAACCTTAGAAGAGCCACCAGAATTTGTCAATATCATTTTGCTAGGTTCCAATGAATCCAATTTTTTGAGTACTATAAAATCAAGATGTACGATTATAAAATTTGAAGATATTCCCAATCAAGAAATAAAAAATTACCTAAAAGAAAAATATAATTTGCCAGATGTTCCAGAAAGTATTTTAGAGGCATCCTCTGGAAGTATTGGAAAAGCTGAAATTTTAAAGGACAAACAAGAACTTTACCTAGCAATTGCTCAAGTCATCAACCAAATGGAAAAAATGGATCTAATAGATACCATAAAAAATGCCAATATTATCTATCAATCACAAGAAGATAAACAAGATATATTAGATTATATGAATATTATTCTTTTTAAAAAAGCAAAAGAAAATACAAAATATTTAAATTGTATCAACTTTGTAGAAGAAGCCAAAAAAAGACTAAAAGCAAATAGCAATTATAATATGACAATTGATAATATGATTATGACCATATGGGAGGAAATACATTGAAAAATATAGTTGGAATCAGATTTAGAAGGTTAGGTAAAATATATTTTTTCAACCCACAATATCTAATATTAAGGAAAGATGACCTTGTAATAGTAGATACAGAAGAGGGAGAAGAAATCGGAAAAGTTGTAATTCCCAACCGAACCTTAAGTGATGAAAAAGTACCGAAAGATTTAAAAAGGATCTTAAGAATTGCCAACGAAAAGGACCTAAAACATCACAAAGAATGCCAAAAAAAAGAAAAAGAAGCATTTGACTATTGTGCCAAAAAAATAAAAGATTTTGGCTTAAAAATGAATTTAATTGATGTCGAATTCAAATTTAATCATTCCAAAATTCTATTTTATTTTACAGCAGATGGAAGAATTGACTTTCGTGAACTAGTAAAAGATTTAGCAGCAGTTTATAGAACTAGAATTGAATTAAGGCAAATTGGTGTAAGAGATGAAATTAAACGTCTTGGTGGAAATGGGGTTTGTGGAAGACAATTATGTTGTTGTTCCTTTTTAAGCAATTTTGAAACAGTATCGATCAAAATGGCAAAAGACCAAAATTTATCACTAAACCCATCCAAAATATCTGGAAACTGTGGAAGATTAATGTGTTGCCTAAAATATGAAGATGAAGTATATCAAGAAAAACTATCACGCCTGCCTCATATTGGTGCCATTGTAAAAACACCAGATGGAGTAGGAGAAGTAGAAGGAGTAGAAACCTTAGCAGAAAGACTAAAAGTTAAAATTAAAGATGGTGATGTCGATACTCATAAAAAATATGAACTAAAAGATATCAAAATCATAAAAGACACGCAAAAAGAAGTGGTTGACGAAGAAGAAGAAATCCATAAAAAAGAACTCGAAGAATTAGAACGAATGGAAAATGAAGAAAAAGAAGGAGGCGAGGAAGACTATGGCATATAGAATAGATGAAAAAGAATGCGTAGGTTGCGGAGCTTGTATAGCTGTTTGCCCTATGGGATGCATCAAGCTAAATGATAATGGAAAAGCAGAAATTGATGAAACTATTTGCATAAGCTGTGGATCATGTAAAGCAACTTGTCAATTTGATGCGCCAATTGAAGGATAGTATCAAAGAAAGTTGAAACATGATTTTCAACCAAAAAGAAAACAAAAAACTCAATTTATTAAGCAATTGTTTAATAAGTTGGGTTTTTATGTATAAAATAAAAGGAATTTACAAAACAAAACGATAGGGGAAAGAAAGGAGAATGAAAATGGATGCACAAAAATTCACGCAAAAGTCATTAGAAGCAATTGGGGATGCACAAAATTTAGCCATCCAAAACCAAAATGCGCAAATCGAAGAAGAACATTTATTATTTGCCTTACTAAACCAAGAAGACAGTTTGATCAAAGAATTGCTTAAAAAAATGAACATATCCCAAGGGCTTGAAAATGAATTAAAAGAAAAAATAGCAAATTTACCCAAAATGACAGGAGGAAGACAAGCAAATTCTATTTATGTATCCCAAGAGGTGGATATGGTACTTGCTAATTCTGAAAAAATAGCTAGCAAAATGAATGATGAATATATCTCAGTAGAACACATCATGTTAGCCATTTTGGACAATAGCAATCCAAATTTAAAAAATTTATTCAAAAAATATGGTTTAAACAAAAATGAATTCTTAAAAGCATTAGCCAGCATCAGAGGAAATACCAGAGTAACGAGTGACAATCCAGAAAGCACCTATGATGTACTAAAAAAATATGGGCAAGATTTAGTCGAATTAGCACGTAAACAAAAACTAGACCCAGTAATCGGCAGAGACTCTGAAATTAGAGATGTTATCATGATTTTATCCAGAAAAACCAAAAATAATCCCTGTCTAATTGGAGAACCAGGAGTCGGAAAAACAGCCATTGCAGAAGGATTAGCCTTAAGAATTGTAAGAGGAGATGTACCAGAAGGTTTAAAAGACAGCACCATATTTGCTTTAGATATGGGCTCACTTGTCGCAGGTGCTAAATATAGAGGCGAATTTGAAGAAAGACTAAAAGCAGTCTTACAAGAAGTTAAAAAAAGTGAAGGAAAAATCATTCTATTTATTGATGAACTACACACCATTGTAGGAGCAGGAAAAACAGAAGGTGCCATGGATGCCGGAAACTTATTAAAACCAATGTTAGCAAGAGGAGAATTACATTGTATTGGAGCAACTACTTTAAATGAATATCGCCAATACATTGAAAAAGACCAAGCTTTAGAGAGAAGATTTCAACCTGTTATGGTAGATGAACCAAGTGTAGAAGATACGATATCTATTTTAAGAGGAATCAAAGAAAGATATGAAGTCTATCATGGCGTAAAAATATCAGATAATAGTTTAATTGCAGCTGCAACTTTATCTAACCGTTATATATCAGACAGATTTTTACCAGACAAAGCCATTGACTTAGTCGATGAAGCTTGTAGTTTAATTAAAACAGAAATGAAATCGATGCCAACCGAACTAGATGAAGTATCGCGAAAAATTATGCAATTAGAAATTGAAGAAACAGCACTTAGCAAAGAAAAAGACGAATTTTCCAAACAAAGATTAGAAGAAATTCAAAAAGAAAAAGCAGAACTAAAAACCAAATTCAATTCTATGAAAGCAAAATGGGAAAATGAAAAACAATCTATTGAAAAAGTACAAAAACTAAGAGAAGAAATCGAAAAAACAAATGG